>CANPYS010000010.1 GCA_947588655.1 uncultured Alphaproteobacteria bacterium
GCAAGAAAGCCAAAAACAACAAAAGTAATTGTTGTTTTTTAGGCGAGATAACGCGATTGTTAGCTTGCGAGGTGCTGGCAGGCACACAACGTCACTCTGAGCGGAGCGAAGAGTCCAGGACAACAAATAAGCTATTTTTCCTCCTGGATCCTTCCACCCTTCGGGTGTCAGGATGACGGCCCTAGGCAGCCGCACCCTTTATTGTACCCAAGCCGAGGGAATGCGGAGAGTGGTACAGATATCGTGGTTTTGGTGGCAAAAGTACCGCAGTGTACATAAAGGTACATGAGGACACTTTTGACACAAAAACTGCGCTAGATGTGCCGCTATACGCATTCCCATGATAAAAAAACAGCGGTAACCCTTAAAAAAAAGGCCACCACTGTCTTTTATGAACTAGATCAAGATATCCCAAACATCCTGATTACTTGGAAACTCTGAAAGCTCCACACCTAGCATCCACGCTTCATATTCAGGCGTAGATGCAAAATATGAAGTATCAGACTTTTCAAGTGTGCCGCCAAAAGCTTCTTGCAACGCTTTAGCATGCTCTTTAGTACCGACAAAACAGACGTACCCGTAATCCCCAAACATAAAGACTTCCACTGCGAGTCCCGTCTCCTCGTAAATAGAATAAATGACATTCCGAAGGACAGATCCATAAGAATCACGACAAATGAAAATTTTGCCACAATTTTTCACTTCAGAAAAAGATTGAGAAAGCCTCGCTTTCGCAAACTCTAAAGCTTGTTTTTTAGTCATTTTGTTCATATTTTAAATAAGTTAATAATAATTTCTGTTTACGATTACAGTATACCATATTTTGAGGGGCATTGCAACTAAAAAAACAAGTCGCGTTCGCCTTGCCGAATACGCTCTAATTTTTGCATTAATTCACGCTTAATCGGGTTAGAATCCGGAATTTCCGCAAGCTCTGCCTCAATCCGCGCCAAACCTTTAGCCCTCACCTCAGGAGACGCATAATCCGTGAGATATTCGGTCAGGGTCAAAAGCGCGTTTGGCGTGCAGAATTTTTTAACAAACCCCGGAATAGCAAACTCCATAAAATGCTCGCCCGTCCGTCCCAAACGATAACACCCCGTGCAAAATGAGGGCAAAAAGCCGTGTTCGCAAAGCTCGCCAATCACACTGTCCAGCGGCCGATTATCATTGAGGACAAATTGGCTCTTTTTGGCGCTTTCTACAGTGTCTTCCTTGCTATAAGCCCCTACCCCGATATCCGAACCGGCGTCAATTTGGCTGATTCCATAAGAGATAGCCTCATTTCTTAAAGCCACAGGCTCACGAGCCGTTAAAATCATGCCCGTATAAGGCACAGCAAGCCGAATAACGGCAATCATCTTCATAAAATCGGCATCGGAGGCCTGATAAGGCGGCCGATCAGCATACGATGTGCCAATCGCCGGCTCAATACGCGGAAAACTGATGGTATGCGGCCCAACACCGAACTTTTGCTCCAAATGAATGGTATGGGAAAGCATCGCCAAAGCCTCAAATTTATGATTATAAAGCCCGATAAGAGCCCCCATGCCCACATCGTCAATGCCGGCTTCCATCGCGCGGTCAAAGGCAAAAAGCCGCCAAAGATAATTGGCTTTCAGCCCGCTCGGGTGAACTTTGGCATAAGTTGGTTGGTGATAGGTTTCCTGAAAAATCTGATAAGTGCCGATACCAGCTGATTTCACACGCCGAAAGCCTTCCACATCAAGCGGTGCGGCATTAATATTCACGCGCCTGATTTCGCCCTTGCCTTCCTTGGTTTCATAGACTTTACAAACCGTATCATAAATAAAATCAGCATCATAGCGCGGATGTTCGCCATAAACCAAAATCAAGCGTTTATGCCCTTTGCTTTCCAACATACGCACTTCTTTTTCAAGTTCTTTGAGGCTCAAGGTGCGGCGCACCAGCTCCGTATTTGACTGACGAAAAGCACAATAAACACAATTATTGATACAATCATTACCGATATAAAGTGGCGCAAACAGCACAATACGATTGCCGTAAATCCGGCGTTTTAACTCTTGAGCGCCCTCTTTGATTTCCGCCACAAGCGCCGGATCGTCCGTATTTAAAAGAGCAGCCATTTCCGGCAATTCCAAACGATTTTTATCCAAAGACTTTGCAATAATTTCACGCACACGCCCTTTATCATTGCTTTTATGCGTGAGCAATTCTTCAATTTCCGCCTCGTTGATAAACGATTTCAAACCTTCAACATCAATTTTGGGTAAACCTGTCATTTTTTTAATTTTTGATACCTCTCTAAAATTTCCGGAAAAGGCGCTAAAACCCTTTCCAACACACCGTTTAAAGCCGCAAGACAAACGCCGTAATTGGTCATCGGCACGCCTTGGGATAAACTCTGATGAATGCGGCTTAAAATCTCACGCCGGTTTTGCGTGCAACCGCCACATTGAATAACAAGCTTGTAATCGGACAGATTTTTTGCAAAATCACACCCCGAAACATGGTCAATTTGTAAATTTGTGCCTGTTTTCTGCCGCAAAAGATTCGGAATTTTAACCGTGCCAATGTCATCTTCAATCGCGTGATGCGTGCAAGATTCCGCAATCAAAACCTTATCGCCGTCTTTTAAAGTCCAAATAGCCCCTGCCCCTTCGCTCATTTTCAAAAGGTCGCCTTTTAAGCGCGCCATCAAAATGGAAAACGTGGTACAAGGCACCGAAGGCGGCGTTTGCGCCACCATTTGCTTTACAACTTGCGAATCGCAAACAACTAAATCCGGCTCTTTTTTAAGGTTTTTCAAGGCGTTAAGATATGTATCTTCTTGCACAACCAAAACATTTTGATGATGATCCAAACAATCGCGAATAGCTTGCACTTGGGGCAAAATAAGCCGCCCTTTCGGCGCCTCATAATCAATCGGCACAATCATCACCACCAAGCCACCTTTTGGGGCTAAATCGCCCAAAAGCGGGGGTGGCGTTAAAAAGGAATCAGGAGAGATTTTCAAAAGTGCGGCGGTCAAAGCAGATAAAACCTGATGACGGCTTTGAAGATCAAGCGCATTTACGGCAAGCTCGTCCGAGGGTAAATCCGGATATAAATCCGCCTTATTATAAACTTTAAGAACCGGTAGAGAGCGTTTTTCAATTTCAGATAAAATTTCTTCTTCCGGTGCGCCAAATTGATTGCCGTCCAAGACCAAAACCGCCACATCAGCCCGATCCAAAACAAGACGTGTTTTTTGCAATCGTTCGGCAGATAAAACCGTATCATCGCCAAAACCCGCGGTATCAAGCCACAAAACAGGTCCTAAAGGTAAGAGCTCCTGTGCTTTTTCAACCACATCGGTTGTTGTGCCAGCAATTTCTGAGGTAATGGACACATGCTGACCGGTCACCAAGTTCAAAAAGCTTGATTTTCCGGCATTAACGCGCCCCAAGAGGGCAATTTGAAGGCGTAGGCCTTTAGGCGTTTGCAACATGTGAAGACGCTCCGACAAGTTTCAAAATCACAAAATGAGCCATTGTCAAGCCAAAAACCGCTGTTATCGTAGGCATAGAGCCCAAAATACTTTTACCGCCGGCAGGGTTTGGGGAAATGGCATTTTCAGGTAAGTTAGACTCTTCGGCTGAAAAAACGCAATCAATATTTTCAATTTGAACACCGCATTTTTTCAAATTTTGCCGAACTTTGCGCGCCATGGTGCAATTTTTGGTTTCGGAAAGCTTTGCCACCCGAACGGCGGAAATATCTTTTTTAAGCGCCGCCCCCATGGAAGAAATAAAGGGAATTTTCTTTTGGGAAAGGGCTTTCATCAACGCGCATTTGGCCGAAATGGTATCAATAGCGTCCACAACAAAATCAACTTTTTGATTTAATAAAATATTGATATTTTCGTTTGTTAGAAAAACATCTTCAAGTTTTACTTCACAATCAGGATTAATTTCCGCCACACGTTTTTGCGCCACAATTGTTTTCTTTTGCCCGAGGGTGGAAGAAAGCGCCAAAATCTGCCGATTGATGTTGGAAGGCTCAAAAGTATCAAAATCAACCAAAATCAAATGCCCCACGCCAGCACGCGCCAAGGCCTCCAAGGCATAGCCGCCCACGGCCCCGAGCCCGACAATCATGACGGTCGCTTGAGAAAGTTTTTGCATGGCTTTTGCCCCCAAAAGGGCTTCGGTACGTTGAAAACGAGGGTTATTCATGAGTAAGCTCCAAGGCATTAAGGTAAAGTCGGTTTGCCAATTCTTCAAGCTTTTCCATCCGGATATCCGCTATTTTTTGAACAAGATTCGGGAGCTCATCAAGTGCTGTCTGATAAGGCGCGTCACTTTCTAATAAAAGTTTATCCGCCGGAATGAGCCTTAAAATTTCCGTTGCGGTTTTATTTTTCAAAATGGAGGCATTAACCGCAATCATCCCGCCGTATTTCAAGATTTGCCGCACTTGTTCGGGGCGAGCGTTAAAGGAATGAATCACAAATTTTTCAGGCAGTTTCGGGAAATATTTTGTCATAACCGGCCATGCTTTCACGGCATGAATAAGAATCGGGCGATGATAAGCTTGAGCCAAGCGAATATGCGTCTCAAAAATGCTTTCTTGGACTTCCCGATGCGCGCCTTTCAAAAAATCCAGACCACATTCGCCGACCAAAGCTTGCGGAAAAGCGCGGAGTTTGTCTTCAAGCATACTTTCAAAATTTTCGGGAGCTTCCTCGGCATACCATGGATGCAAGCCAAATGCCGGCACCACATTTTGCGGAAATTTTTGATAAAGCGCCGCCACCTGAGCCCAATCGGAAAGGTGCGCACTCACACAAACAGCGCGCGTGACATCCCTGCCCCATTCTGGCGGCAACGTTTCAAAATCGTGCAAATGAAGATGTGTATCAAATAGTCGCATGTAGTTTACATCATTTCAAGCATGGCTTTTACTAGATTATTCGCGCCCTCGCAGACTTCTTTTATGGATTGCGCAAGCATGTATGCCGGTGTGGTCACCACGCGGTGAATTTCATCTACACAAACATCTGTTGTGGCACAAGCTTCAAAGACCGCACCTGTTTGACGAATAGATGCCGCCACGCCTTCATCATTACCAATGGTTACTTTCACGCCCTCACCGCCCAAAACTTTGGCAATGACGACAGGCGCAATGCACATCGCGCCAATAACAAGCCCGGCTTTGTAGCTGTTCCAGATGGTTTGACGAATACCTGCATCAACGCTACAGCTTACCCCGCTTTGCGAAAAGTCGCACCAATTAATCACCGCTCCTATCCCGCCGGGGAAGATAATGCCATCATATTCATCTGTCTTAAAATCTTTGAGGAGCTTGATGTTCCCTCGGGCAATGCGTGCGGATTCCACCAAAACATTGCGTTTTTCCGAAACGGTTTTGCCGCTAAAGTGGTTCACAACAGCTGCCTGATCAATATCAGGAGCAAAGCATTGATAAGTACAATTCGCGCAATCAATAGCCAAAAGCGCGCAGGTTGCTTCATGGATTTCAGAGCCGTCCGCACGGCCGCAACCGGAAAGCACAACGGCAAAACGAGGATTCTTTTTCATAAGCGATGTCCTTTTTCTTAAATTTAAGGGTTGATTTATCTTATAGGAGCTATATAATGCTGTCAACAAAGATTTTAAACAGGAAAGATAAATGAATACCGAACAAACAATTTTAAAAAACGGTTTAAGAATTATTACGGCTGAACGTCCGCAGAATGAAACAGTTTCTTTAGGGCTTTGGGTAAATACCGGCTCAGCTTATGAGCAAAAAGAAAACAACGGTGTTTCGCATTTTGTGGAACACATGGTTTTTAAGGGCACTGAAAAGCGCAACGCTTTGCAAATTTCAGAAGAAATTGAAAACGTCGGTGGTCAAAGCAACGCTTATACCTCGCGCGAATTTACGGCATTTTATGCCAAAATGCTCAAAAACGATACCGAGCTTGCCCTTGACGTGTTGGCAGATTTTCTCATGGCGCCAACTTTTCCCGAAGATGAAATTAAAAAGGAAAGAGAAGTTGTTGTGCAAGAAATTAAACAAAGCATAGACACACCAGATGATGCTATTTTTGATTATTTTCAGGAAACCGCCTTCCCTAACCAGCCACTTGGACGCACCATTTTAGGCCCAGCGGAAACAGTGCGCAGCTTCACACCTGATATTTTGCGCACATATATGAAGCATAATTATGCCGCCGAAAATACGGTAGCCGTGGCGGTTGGCAATATAAAACACGCCAATTTTGTAAAAATGGTTGAAGATAGACTCGCGAATTATCAAGCAAAAAAAGATTTTACACCGGCAAAGCAGATTTATCAGGGCGGCTTTTATGAGCAAAAACGCAGCATTGAGCAGGCGCAAATGGTCTTAGGGTTTGAGGGCGTGCCTTATTACAACACGTCTTATTATGCGCTTTCGGTATTTTCAACGCTTTTTGGCGGTGGTATGTCCTCGCGACTGTTCCAGGAAATCAGGGAAAAACGCGGGCTTGTTTACACGGTCTATAGCTTTATGAATGCACACACCCAAAACGGTTTGTTTGGCATATATGCCGGCACTTCGGCAGACGAGCTCAACAAATTGATGCCCGTTGTCGCCGATGAAATTAAAAAGGTTGTGCAAGAAAAAGTGACTACCAAAGAGCTGGAACGCGCGAAAGTTCAGCTCAAAGCAAGCATGCTCATGGCGCTTGAAAGCACCTCTTCTTCGGCGGAAGTCATTGCCAGACAAATGCTTTTATATAACAGAGTTATTCCAACCAAAGAAACGGTGGAGCGGCTTGAAAGCGTGACAATGGAAGATGTTCAAAATATCGCAAGGCAGATTTTTTCTAAAAATCCGACTTATACTCTTTTGGGCGACCTCAAGGAATATCCAAGCTTTGAAAAATTGCAATCTTATTTAAAATTTTAAGGTTTATTAAGGAATACGCGCTTATCATAGTTGACATAGAGAAAAAATGGAGATGTAACCATGTCGCGCGCGGAAGATATTTTTCAAAAGCTCATTTATTTTGGCGAAGATGCTATTGACGAGTTTATCATCAATCGGCAAACAGAAGAGCTATTCCTTGATTTCAAACAAGCGGTATCTATTGGCAAAAATTACAATACCCTGCATCGGGACGATCGCAAAAATCTAGCCAAAGCCATTTCCGGTTTTGGCAATTCCGAAGGTGGCGTGATTGTTTGGGGTGTGGAATGCGCCCGCGATACGGAAATTGGTGATGTTGCGCAAGCTAAAGTGAAAGTGCAAAATGTACATCGGTTTTTAAGCTGGCTTGAAAGCGCTATTTCGGGTTGCACCGTGCCGAGTCACAATAAAGTGCGAAACCATATCATCAGTTGCGATAAAAACGGCGATGGCTTTGTGGCAACTTACATTCCAAAATCCGAGCTAAGTCCCTTAATGGCCGTAGGAAGCAGTACCATTTATATTCGCTCTGGCTCAAATACCGTGGCGGCGCCTTATGCCGTGATGGCCGGCATGTTCGGCAAACGACCGCAACCAAATATTGAACTGATATTGGAAGAAAAGTCTTTAGAAATTTTGAAAAACATTGATGAGGATATGCTTTATCCGCATACGATTGATAATCCGCCTGAAAAATATATTCGTATTAACTTTGCCATACAAGCGCATAACGAAAGCAACGCCATTGCCCGCGAGATATTTTTATCATGCACCACACAATCAACAGGTGGCGAATATAATAAGGTTCGGTTTTTAAATTATAATCACTTGGATGCGCTTACAGGCATTGCCGGACATTTAAACCTCATCACGCGCCCCGAGCTTCGCCTGCCCCCGCGCGGGCTTTTAAAATTTGCAAATGTGCAAATTATTCTTTCGCCTTTCATTGAAGAAGATTTTCGTTTGGAGGGCGTGATTGGCGCAGACGGCGCTATGCCAAAAGATTTCCGGATTGAAATCCCGAAAAATCAGCTCCGTTCATTTGTAGCCAAGGCATTAAAAGGCGAAGATGAAACTCAAGCGCTTTGCAACGAGTTCTTTACCGAATTTTTACAAGGAAACATTTGATGACGGCTCGCATTGAAATTTTTACCGACGGTGCATGTTCGGGCAACCCCGGCGTTGGTGGTTGGGGCGTGCTCTTAAGGTATAAAGACATTGAAAAAGAGCTCTCGGGTGGTGCGAAAGAAACAACCAACAACCGCATGGAATTAACGGCTGTAATTGAGGCCTTAAAGGCGTTAAAAACGTCGTGCAACATCACGCTTTACACCGATAGCAAATATGTGATGAGCGGTATTACTGAATGGTTAGAAAATTGGAAGAAGAATAATTGGAAAACAGCGCATAAAAAAGGCGATGTCAAGAATGTGGATTTATGGCTTCAATTAGACGAGCTGATTCAAAAGCACGAAATCAGATGGGTATGGGTCAAAGGACATAACGGACACGCTGAAAACGAGCGTGTAGATGCGTTGGCGCGTGCGGCTGTTGACAAACTCAAAGAAACATAAAGAAAGCGTCGTTAAAACGGCGCTTCTCTGTTCAGATAATTTTCCGGATTCCAAATATCAGTTATGCCAAAAACTTCCAAAGCATAACGTTCCAAAGAAATCGGGTACTTTTTCCTCACTTCCAGTGTACCAATGACAGCTTTCATGACAAGAGAAAGTTCAGCGTCATGACAAGGTTCAAAAGAGATGCATGCTTCATAATCTTTTTCAGACAAAGCGTTTGCATCAATTTTTCGGCAAATTGGTACAAAGTCAGCCACCGCGGCTTCTCGTTCAGTTTGGAAACATTTTTCCGAAACAACCCCACGAGCGACACAAAACCAATCAGCCACAGCTGAAAGAAGAAGCAAAGAAAGTTGATAATAACCATCTTCGCGACTTAAACGGACAAAACCCCTGCCCTTATTTTTCAAAACAGTCTTAAACATAGGAATAATAATTTTGATTTAAAACAAAGGTGACATCTTTTTACAAATTTGTCAAGACTTAAAATATAAAAAAGAAAAAGAACAAAGAATTGAATTTTTTTGTTGAAATTTTTTCTAAGATATGCTATGCGTAATCGCGTAAAGATATTATGAACCATATTATTAACAATTAAAATCTATTCTTATGAACCAAAAAATTCAATCTGCCAAAAAGGCGAAAACGCCAAACGTCAAAACAACAAGGACTCCTCGTGCAAAAAAGGATCAAAATGCAGATAACGAAAATGTTATTGACGGAAAAGGTTACTACTGTAACGGTTGGTATGGAGTAAAAGACAAGAAAGGCGAGATTTCGCTTTTTCGTTCAAATGGGCGAACTGTTGCTACGCACTTGCAAGATTGCCGTGTGTATCAAAACGGATGGTATTCTTTGAAAAAAGACAACAAAATGACACTGTATGGATTTAACGACAGAATCATTGCTAGTAACTTTAAAGATTGCAATATTGAGGGAAATGGTTGGTATTCTTTGGAGAGCAAAGAAGGATGGGCCTTATACCGAGAAAATGGTACTTTAATAGCTGACAAGCTTGTGGATTTCTGTGTTTTTGAAGGAGGTTATTATTCCCTGTGTTTTTCTGAAGATAATTATTCTCTCTATCATCCTGACGGAACGCTACTTTTTGATAATGCTTCCCATATTGAGGTGTTTGAAAACGGTTGGTATATCGTAGAAAACAAGGAAGGTAAGATTTCTCTCTATCGCTCGGACAATACGTTAGTCGCCGATAATTTAGAGGAAGCTTTTGTTTCCGGAGCCGTTTATGAATTAGAGAGGGATAATGGGAAAAAAGAAGCTTATTGGCTTGACGGAACTTTGATTTCCAAAAACTATAACTTTCTGAACGTTATCAATGATATGTGCAAGCTTAATTCAGACAATAAGTATTTTCGGAACCCAAAACGTGAATTTATTACTTATTAATTGATTAAAAACGCCAAATACTTTTTGTATTTAGCGTTTTTTTATAATTGCCAATAAAATATACTTAAATTTTTTTGTTGAAATTTTTTCTAAGATATGCTATGTGTAATCGCGTAAAGATATTATGAACTATATTATTAACAATTTAAAAATATATATTTATGAAAAAGACATTTGAAAACGGCTGGTATAGCCTTAAAACAGAAAGTGGCGAAAAGTTATACCGTGCAGACGGATCTTTGATTGCCTCTTTTGGTGCTGACGAATTGCTACATTGGTATTGTTATGACAATGGTTGGTGCAAATTGCAAACGACAAAGGGCTATGCGTTATACCACGCAAATGGAACTTTGGTTGCAACTAACCTGCCCTTAACGCATTGCTATTGCGTTTTTTATAGCAATGGTTGGTGTGAATTGTATAGCTCCAACTACTATTCGTTATACCGCGCAGACGGATCTTTGATTGCCAATAGGCTGAAACTTTGCGTTGTATATAACAATGGATGGTATAAATTGGAAACCGATGATGGCTTTACCGCATTATACCGTGCTGATGAGAGTTTAGTTGCTGACAAACTACGCAATTGCTTTGTTTGTAACAATGGTTGGTACTGGATAGAATTTAAAGATGACTATGGCTATAAGGCATTATTCCGCGCTGATGAGAGTCTGGTCGCTGACAAACTATCCGATTGCAATATTTTTGACAATGGTTGGTACTGGATAAAACTCAAAGATGACTGGGACTGTGATTGTGATGACTGGTACTGTAAGGCATTATACCGTGCTGATGAGAGTTTGGTTGCTGACAAACTGTCCTTGTGCTTTGTTTATAACAATGGGTGGTACTCATTGTGCTCATCAAAAGGTTGTGCTTTATACCGTGCAGACGAGAGTTTAGTGGCTGATAATCTGTATAGCTGTACCGTATACGAAGACGGCTACTATGTATTAGAAATGCCTGACGATGATCTGGAAAGGTATTACAAACCTGACGGGACACTAGTTCGCACTGAATTGAATGTTAACCGCCGAATACAATAAGTATTCGGCGTTTTTTTGTACCTCAAATCCATTTACAAATCCTTATTATACCAAAAATCCTTATGATTTTGTATCTAAGAAAAATATATAAGAATCAATAACTTATCATCAAAACGTGTGCAAAAAAACGTACCTTTAAATGTGCAATTTGTCAAGGAAAATTTTTGAGATTTTTCAAAAGGTTATTTTCTTGATGAAATGAACATTTAAACGTACCTTTTTTTGAGAAATGTGTATAGCGGCACATCTAAAGCCGTTTCTTCAAGTTCGGAAAATTCACGTACGTCTATGTACGCTCAAATTTTCCTCGCTTTTGAAACGATTTTATCTGCACCACTCTCCACATTTCTTAGGTTAGAACGAGAGAGGAAAAATCTCACTAAAACGTCATTCCGAGCTTTGACGCGATAGCGTCATTCGCGAGGAATCCAGGAAAAATTAGCTACTTTATTGTCCTGGACTCTTCGCTATCGCTCAGAGTGACGATAACGGTGGAGTCTGTAAATAAGGAGCAAAAAATGAAGTACGTTTTATTTTTGATGATGGTTTTATTTTCAAAGCAAGCAGTGGCATTAAATTGTGAAAAGCAACCAACCTGTAAGGAATTAAATTATTCCAAAGATAATGATCCTCAATGTGCCGAGGACGGCTATATCTTATGTCCGTTTGACTTCTCATACAAAAAATGTGCACAGCCTGATTGTGAAAAAATGGGTTACACAAAGTCTAAGAAATCTGATTGGTGTGGCAAGCTTGCCTTTTGTCCGAACGATGAATCTTACACGCTTTGCAAAGCACTTTGTGAGGTTGGCGATGTTTATTATGCAGACGGCACTTGTGGTTATGTTGAAGATTATGACGGCACAAAAATCCCTGTCGGTGTCGTTTATTGGGTTACAGATGACGGGCGCCACGGTAAGGTCATTAACCTGCATGATTTAGGCAGAGAATCGGAATCTTCTACCTTTGATCCCGAACATCCGTATAATACAAGATACGAACATTTCTTTTGGGGATATGGAAACTATGATGTTCCCAATCTGACAAGTTATGATGAAAATATTGTTGACAGACTTCAAGCGTATGATCCTGATTTGTATGACGGCAAAGGAAATACGGATAAGATATTAAAAGCAGAAAAGCCAAAATGCGATAAAACCGAAAACACAAAGGAATATTTTCAATATTGTATACCGCAAGCAGCGCAGGCAGCACATGATTTTTATCCACCTGAGGTAGATAAAGATAATCCAAAAGTTGGTGTAGGACAATGGTATTTACCCGCCTTAGGGGAACTTATGGAGTTGTATGGTTATGATAATAGCCAAATAACGAATTGGCTGGGATATACAGGAGCAAAAGGAGATAATAAGGATATTATCAACAAAACATTAAGTACATTAAAGAGTAAGCATGTAAATGCTGAAATATTTACAAATATCTATTGGTCATCGTCAATATCTCGTCAGGAATATTCGTGGGTATTATATATGAATCATGGTTACCGAGGTAACTTCATTAAGAATTACGGTGATGATTCTAACCATGTTTGTCATATTCGTGTAAGCCTGGAGTTTTAATCTTTACAATAAACCGTCTCTTTGTTACAAAAGGCGGTTTGTTTTTTACCATTTACCCCAATGAATTTTTTCAGGCTTAAAGCGATCGGTCGGTTGTTTGGGCGATTCTGCCGGATAGCCCATCGGGATAATTGCTACCGGGCGCATATTTTGTGGCAGATTTAAATATTTTTGCAAGCCTTCAATCACTTTCGGCATGGGCGCCGCGCCACAAAAACACGCACCAAAGCCCTTGTTATGCGCCGCAAGCAACACGCCGTAAGCCGCCAATGTGCCGTCAATATCGGCATAGCTCCAGTGCTCCTCATCTTTATCGCGATGAAATGTTTCTTCCGTATCAGCGCAAACAACCACCACGCAAGAAGCGTTTTTGGCAAATGATGTCCATGGTTGAACCGTGCGAAAACCCGCCAAAACTTCTTTGTCATCAATCACTAAAAAATGCCACGGCTGTTTATTGTGCGCGGAAGGCGCATAAGACGCCGCTTCCAAAACCGCCTCAATATCAGCCTTGGAAAGCTTTTTTGTTTCATTAAACTGCCGAATGGAACGTCTGGTTCGTAGTCCGTCCGTTAAATCCATGTTTTTTCTCCTTTAAAGCTTAATTTGTCTGCCGTTTTAAAGATTCTATGCGAGGCAGAACCGCGTTTTCCACAATAAAACCTATAGCGCGCGTGACTGTTTTGTCCGTATGCGCTAAGGTTTTGCGCACTTCTTCAGAAGTATCGCCCTTGGCAACACGCTTGTTTAACGCCGCGTAAACGTCCGCCATTTCAGATAAAGAATCTAAGATTTGAGCTATATACGCTGGGATCTTCAAATCTTGCCGGCCACCCCAAAAACCTTCCAAATAGCCCTGCTCCAGCTCATCATAACGCGCGCTTGCCCAAAGTCGCAAATCAGCCTTTTCAGATTTTAACAGTTCCGGCAATGCAAATTTGTTTTGCTTGATTTGATTAAAAATATCATCCCAAAGCCCCATGAAAAACTTAAAAAACAGCTCGGCTTCTTTTTTGGTTTCAAGCCTTGGTGTTTCATTGTTTTCCCAAAATGAGGCAATTACGTCCGCGGGGCGCAACGCCATATTCGGACTGCAAATTGCACCCGCAAAACGCATTTTGACCACGTCTATGGGCGACGGACATTCATAATGAGCTAAAAATTTTATAAACTTATCATCGCCAATATATTCATTTTCAGTTTGCATTTAAAATCTTCTTGTATATGATACTTAAAGTAATATCGTTTAATTTAACGGAGTTTTTGAAATTGTCCAGTATAAAAAACATCTTAATCGCCGCAATTTTGCTTTTTTTAACCGCTTGCTCACTTTTTGAGCCTTTTGTTGACCGTCGGCGCAATGCGGGCGCTGACTTGGAACATCTTTATGTGGGGCGCTCCAAACCCGAATCGCCTGCCATCTGCTATAACGGCTTGTGGACAACTGAAGATGAACTCCAAGCTTTAGCTGATGCCGAATGCCAAAAACATGGCACAGGCGTTCGTGCTGAAAAAACAGGCACAACCACCCTTACTTGCAAACTTTTTTTGCCGACACACGCTTATTATAAATGTGTAAAGGAATAATTGATGATACAATCTATTGAAAAAACATTAAATAACAAGCTTTTGAGCATCTTTAACAAGCTGAATCTTGATGCGCGCTTTGCCGTTGTGAAAACATCGGACAGACCCGATTTATCGGATTATCAATGCAACGGCGCGCTGGCTTTGGCAAAAATGATGCACCAAAATCCGCGCGAGATTGCTTCCAAAATTGCGGCGTTTTTGCAAAAAGATGCTGATATTGTCGCTGTTTCTGTTGACGGCCCGGGGTTTATCAATATCAGCCTTTCCAATGCTTTTATTGCCGCTCAAACCGATGTTGTGGCTCAAGATTCGCGTTTAGGCATCGGGAAAGTTGAAAAGCCGCGTCAAATTGTGATGGATTTTGGCGGTCCGAATGTGGCGAAAGCCTTGCATGTGGGTCATCTGCGCTCTGCCGTGATTGGCGAATCGCTCCGCCGGATTGAAAAATTTGTCGGACATAACCCTGTTTCCGATGTCCACTTTGGCGATTGGGGAACGCCTATGGGGATGATTCTTGCCGAAATTATCCGTCAGGACGGCAATTTGGAACAAACCGAAAAATATGACATTGAGGCGATTTCGCAGTTTTATAAACAAGCAAATATTCGTTGCAAGGAAGATGAAGCCGCCAAAGAAGAGGCTCGGCGCATCACGGCCGAACTTCAGGCCGGCAATGCTCTCTATCGGAAGGCTTGGCAACATTTGCGCGATGTTTCGGTGGCGGCTGTGAAGGCGCAATATGATGTTTTGGGTGCGCATTTTGACCTTTGGCTCGGCGAAAGCGATGCCGATAAGCCCTCGCGTGAGGTGATTGAAATTGCCAAGCAAAAAGGGCTTTCCGAAGTTGATGACGGTGCAACCATTATCCGCCTGCCCCAAACCAATAAACCCATGCCACCCGTGATTTTAGTCAAATCGGACGGTGGCATCGGTTATCAGGTGACGGATATTGCAACTATTAAAATGCGCGTGGATGATTTGCATGCCGAGGAAATTTTGTATGTGGTGGATAAAAGGCAATCCCTTCACTTTGAGCAGGTTTTCCAAGTGTCAGAGATGCTTGGGATTGCGCCTGATGTGAAATTGCAGCACATTGGTTTTGGCACAGTCAATGGTTCAGACGGTAAGCCTTTCAAAACGCGTGACGGCGGTGTGATGAATTTGGCCGATTTGATTGAAATGAGCAAAGACAAAGTCCGCCGCTCTATGCCCAAGCCCAATGAAGTTGAGGGTTACGGCGAAAAAGAAATTGAAGCGCTGGTTACGCAAATTGCAATTGGCGCGATTAAATTCCAAGATCTTAAAAATAGTATCGCCGCCGGTTATGTGTTTGATTTGGACGATTTTGCGAACTTTGAGGGCAAGACAGGGCCTTATATTCAATATGCCGTGGCGCGCATTAATTCCATTTTGCGCAAAGCCGCCGCGCAAGGACTTGTTGAGGGCAATATTGTCTTGGAAAATGCTGATGAACGCGCTTTGGCGCTTAAATTGGCTCAAATTGAAAATGCCGTTTTTCGCGCGGAAGCCGATAAAGAGCCAAGCATTATTGCCGATTATGCCTACACTTTGGCACAGGCGTTCAGCGGTTTTTATAACACCTGCCCTATTATGAGCGCGGAAAATAAAAATTTGGCCGCCGCACGCTTGAAATTGGCGCGGTTGGTACGCGATGCGCTTAAACTTTTGCTTGACCTCTTGGGTATTGAAGCACCCGAGGTTATGTTAAAAGCCTCGGAGGAAAAATAAATGACAGACTTTGAAGAAGTTTTGGCACATTATGATATTCACGGGCAAGTGATTGGTACGCAAAAAGGACCGCTGATTACGCAAATCCAATTTCAGCCGGAAGCCGGCACAAAGCTTAAAACCCTTGAAAGCGTTCTTCCTGACATTGCGCGTGAAAGTGGTTACCCTGCTCTGCGTTTAAGTAATTTCTGCGCGCATAATTGTATTGGGTTTGAAATCCCCAATGATACGCTTGAAACCGTTCCTTTAATGCCGTTGCTTCAAAGTCAAGATTTTCTCTCTTTTAAGGCGGAACTTCCGCTTTTGTTGGGTGTTGACATTGCAGGCCTTCCGGTTTTTGCCGATCTTGCCAAAATGCCGCATTTGCTTTTGGCGGGTGCGACAGGCTCTGGAAAATCCGTAGAGCTTAATGCCTTTATTCTTTCTTTAATGAGCCGGCTTTTGCCTGATCAATTAAAATTTGTTTTAATTGATCCCAAGCGGATTGAATTTGCGCTTTATAATCATCAGAAATATTTGCTGATGCCGGTTGTGACCGATAATGCCGAGGCCTCAAGCGCGCTTCAAATGCTTATCGGGGAAATGAACAAGCGCTACCAACTCTTTGAAAATGCGAAAGTTCGCAACATTTCAGAATATCATGAAAAAGGCAAAAAATTGCCTTATTTGGTGGCGATTGTGGACGAGTTTTCAGATTTAGTTTTAACGCAAGCTGATGTTTCTGTTCAAATTCAGCTTTTGGCGCAAAAAGCGCGCGCCGCCGGTATTCATTTGATTTTGGCAACACAACGCCCCTCGGTTGATGTGGTGACCGGCAGCATTAAGGCGAACTTCCCTGCCCGCTTGGCTTTCAAAACGGCAAGCACGGTTGATTCCAAAACCATTTTGGATACCACTGGCGCGGAAGATTTAATCGGCCGTGGCGATGCGCTTTATTTGGCACCTACAGGCACTTTAACGCGTTTGCACGGCGCTTATATTGAAAATGAAGAGATTGACACCTTTTTAAAGCCTTATCGCGGTACAGTAGAGTCTCTTGAAATGAAAGCGCCTCAAGTAAAGAAACCGACCAAGTCAGAGCCTGCGAAAAAGTTTATTCTTTTGGCATGGCTTATTGCTTTTTGGAATTGGTTAGGTAAGCGCAATCAAAAGAAAATCGTAAACTATATTCTTAATTTGTTTAAGAAAATTATGAAAAAAGCGTTAAGCAAAACCCGTGGTCGGAATATAGCGCGTTAAATCTATGCCGCTTTCGTCCATGGCGCGTTCCCATTTTAAATCGTCCGGCGTGTTAAATATAATATTTTCATCAGCAGGCGTAATTAACCAGCGATTTTGCATTAATTCTTGCTCTAGTTGATGCGCTTGCCAACCGGAATATCCCAAAGCAATCAGATTGTTTTTTGGTCCAACACCATAAGCAATATCAGTTAAAACTTCTAAAGATGATGAAATGGCAATATGATCGTCAACTTTAAATGTGCCAGGCTTAAAATAGTCGGCACTATGCAAGACAAAACCTCTGATTTTTTCAACCGGTCCGCCTTGGTATAAAAACATATTTTCTAACGAAACAGGCGTGTCCATTGGCATTTTAACGGCTAAATCAGAAAAAGAAAAATCTTTGAGTTTTTTGTTAATCACGAAACCCATCGCGCCGTCTTTATCGTGCGAGCAAATATAAACAACGGCTCGGGCAAAACAATCGTCTGTCCATTGTGGCATGGAAACCAAAAATTTGCCGGTTAAATATTTGCCTTGATCGTTCGTCATTAGTTGTACATATCCTAAAATTATATTTGTTTCTTTATAAACCTTATTATATCATAAATCTCATAAAATGCCAACCTTTTTTATACAATCGGTTATGCTTGCAATATTTAAATATTTAGTGTTTTCATTTTTGTTTTTCAATATTTCGGCTGTTTATGCTGAAAATATTATTCTTGATTTGGAAGAATTGCCTGTTGAAAAAACGGATTCTTATGCTTTTGATTCGTTGCAAAATATACCTCAGCCGGCTTATTTGCGCGACTTTTTGAAAAATAAAGATCTTCCTGTTACCGATAAATTGCTCACGATTGCGCAATATTTTCACATTCGTTATCCTGATCAATTAATTGATACCGATTTTTCAGATGCTGTTTCGGAACTCTTTCCGGAACTCTCTTTACAGGAAGTCTATGATCGGGAAGTCCTGATTCGTCGTATTGTTAAGCTGTATCGCTTTGGACGCGAAAAAATTGAACAGATTAAGGAAACAATCTTAGCGCCAGAAGAACCGCCTCTTATGATTGAGGAAAAAGACCTTGAAAATGCGGATTTGCCTTATTTTGACGCTGGCGATGGGCGCTTTGCCGTTCGTTATGATTTTAAAAAAGTTGTGCCCTATTCGCACCAAGAGCGCGATATTAAAGCCATTTCGGCCTTAAGGCAACGGCAAGCTAATCAGAAAAAACAAAAAACGAATTTTGAAAAATTCAAATCAATGGTGGAAAAAATTGAGTTTTCTAAAATTCCGTTTTATGGTGTTAGTGAACCTAACCCGTTTGTCGGCAATGCGGGTGTTGGTTCTTGGGTGGAAGATGACGGCTTTCGGCTGAGGCTGATTTCACAGTTTGCCGAATACGCCTCTGAAGATAATTTGCTTGTTGCTGTTCATTTTCAAGTGCCACCAACACAGTTTGTTGAAGCCTTGCAACATAAGCCGCAGATACAAATCAAAACGCATGAAACCCCTATAGAGGCGCAAGTCTTTTATCCGATGCCTTCAGCTTTGGTGGATGAAGAAATGGTTGGAGGATATGGCGGAGATTTTGCTATACCTGTGATGCTTAAAGGGATTCAAAATTATTCTGATTTGAACCTTCAAGCGAATGTGACTTTTGACGCTTGCTCTTTTGAAAAAGTCTGCCAAACACATTCCGTGCCGCTAGAGTTGCAACTTCATCACGGGTTAGATACCGTTTCTTCCGGTATGGAAAACTTTATAAAACAATCTTATTATAATGTTCCTCAAGAAAAAAATAATCATCTCTACCTTGAACAGGCATACCCTCTGTTTGATGAAAGCGGTCAAAATATTGAGGCTTTGCGCTTTGTCTTTGGTTATAAGGGAACGTATCATCCTTTAACGTTTTTTATAACAGATCGTTTGGGAACACGCTTTAGCTCACCGCAAGTGACAATGTTTGAAAATAAAATTTATTTGACGGTTCAGCCCTTAAATCATCAGGATAAAATTCTTGAGGGAACATTTGAAATTTCAGCTCAATTAAATCCGTTTACAAAAATCAGATTTCAAACAAAACTTCAAGCGGCACCCGAATCTCAAGCGGAATTTGGAATGTATCGCTTGGCGCTTGTATCTTTCTTGGCAGGGTTTTTGTTCCATTTATCACTTGCTGGTCTTTGCTTATGGGCTGTATCAAATTATATTCAAAATAGGCGCTTGTTTTTAAAAGGCTTTTTATTATCTGTTTTTGTTTGTATTTTTGGAGCAACCTTTGTTTTATGGAAGTTTGGTTTTTATTATGGCATCCAATATCAATCAGCTGGTTACCTGATGTTTATGCTCTTGATAAGTTCGGCGCTTTTTATGCTTTTGAAGTCTGGAACTTTATTCCCTCAGCACGAATTTTTAAAGGGTATTTTACAAGGCATTGTCACAACCTTATATTTTCCGATTTCTTACACGCCTTTTTTACCTCAAGCTTTGAGCGTTTTTTATTTTGAAAATTTAACAAATGTCTTTATTAGCGCATTTTCGGTTTGTTCCGGTCTTGGCGCTTTTTGCTTTTTGATGCTTCCTCAAATCTCAAATTTAAAGCTTCGGCAAATTGTTTTTATACTGGCACGGGTTTTGGCAATTTTCTTAATGGGGTATTTTGTACTTTTAATTGTGTTGCAATTTGATTTTGTTGTTATTGTTAAATGCTTGGCTTTGTTCCTGATTGCTCTTTGTATCGGGTTTTATATTTTCCGCTTTCTTTTGGCCTTAAATCAAACAGAGCTTCAAAACACCCAAAAAACAAAAAGCTTTTATATCGTATCTGCTTTTTATTTGTTGATTATTTTTGCTTTGGCTTTTTATGCGCATCGGTTTTTGCCTCAGACAACGCAAGCACCTGTTATTAATCAGGCGCTTATTATAGAACAAATCCAAAACGGACAAAATGTTTTGCTTGCTCTTGATGCGCCTTGGTGTTTTGAATGTCAATATAATCGGCTGAGTGTCTTTTCTTCAAAAGAATTAGACCGTCTGAAAACACAATTTCCGCTTGTTTATATGCCTGTTTCGGTATCGGTTATTAATCAACAGATGATGGAATATCTGAACACTTACAAACATTCTAGCTTGCCTTTATATGTGTTTTATAATTATCGGTTTCAGGACGGACTTGTCTTGCCTGATATTCTCAATAGTGGTGATTTAGAGCGAATATTTAATGATCTTTATTAGATTCTGTGTTTTCTTTGAACATTTCAAATAAAGATTTTCGGTATATCCATAAATTAATTAAGCCAAGCATAACGGACATCGCACCGAACAAATAAAGAAAAAAGTACCAGTTAATATCGCTTTCTTGCATCAAAACAGTTTGTTTGTCGTTGCTGATAAAAAAGATGGACAAAGCCGTGATTAAAAACGAAATAGCATAAGCCGAAATCCACACTCGCCGATTAATCAGCGCTGGTACGGTAAAAGCCATTAACATATAAATAAAAATTAAGGCAATAAATAAAAATATTTCCATTTACTTTCTCCCTTCTTTTTGGAAGAAAGATATAACGCCCTTTTTTAAAATTTCAATCAACTATTAAAATTCAAACCCCAATCAGCATAATGCGTGGCATCTTCACCCCAGTTTTCACGGACTTTAACAAACAAGAAAAGATGAATGTGTTCTTCTAACATTTCTTCAAGCTCTTTTCTTGCTGATTGGCCAACTTTTTTAATCATGCTTCCTTTTCTGCCAAGAACAATCATCTTTTGTCCCTCGCGCTCCACATAAATTGTCATTTCTGCGCGGATGGAACCATCTGTTCGGCGCTCCCAAAGCTCTGGCTCAACAGTCAAAGCATAAGGAAGTTCTTGCCTTAAATATAAAAATAGTTTTTCGCGTACAACTTCCGCTGCTAAAAATTTAAGTGGCATATCTGACATTTGATCTTCAGGATAATACCATGGACTTGAAGGTAAATTTTGCGCCAGATAATGATAAAAATCATCAATATGAAGACCGCTTAAAGCCGAAACCATAAATGTTTCTGTGAAAGGAAAATCTTCATTGAGCTTGCGACTTAATTCCAAAAGTTTTGGCTTTTCAATCAGGTCAATTTTATTTAAAAGCAATAGGGCTTGCAGGTTGTTTTCTTTAAGCTTTTGGATAATGTTTTGCGTTTCCTGATCCAAGCCACGCTTGGCATCTACAACCAAAACAATGATGTCTGCGTCTTTTGTTCCGCCCCAAGCTGATGAAACCATAGCTCTATCAAAACGCCGTTTGGGGTTAAAAATGCCGGGGGTGTCTAAAAAAATGATTTGTGTGTTTTCAAAAATGCCAATGCCTTTGACAATGGTTCGGGTTGTTTGTGCCTTGGGCGAAACAATGCTGACTTTAGAACCAACAAAATGATTTGTAATGGTAGATTTACCTGCGTTCGGTGCGCCTAAAAGCACCACAAAACCGGCTCTTGTTTCATTATTTACCAAACTTTTCCTCCAAAATATGGAGCATTTTAGCGGCGGCATTTTGCTCAGCTTGTTTAATTGTTGAGCCGCTCCCCGTTGTTTCAATATCCCCGATACGAACGCCATAATAAAATGTAGGTTTATGTTGAGAGCCTTCTCTTTTAATTAATTCATATATCGGCGGTAAAAATTTTAATTTCGCGGCTATTTCTTGCAAAGCCGTTTTGTAATCTTTGGGAGGCTTAGCGTCTTTAGTGATCAAGTTTTTCCAATGTTTTTCAACAAAGGCCATGGCTTGATCAATGTTACTATCCAAGCAAATTGCGCCAATCACAGCCTCGCCGACATCACATAAAACATTGGTGCTTTTCCGTAGATTTTTGTTCTCAACTTTCAGCTCTTTATCCAGCCCTAACAAAAGGGCAATTTGAGAAACTGTTTCTTTGCGTACCAAACGAACAAAACGTTGCGCGAGACTTCCCTCCTCTTCATTAGGGAAAGTTTCAAAAAGTAGTTTGGCAATGGTAACGCCTAAAATGCGGTCGCCCAAAAATTCAAGTCGTTCGTAGTTTTTGTGAATGTCCACTGTGCAACTACAGTGTGTTAATGCTTGTTCCAAAAGCATTTTGTTTTGAAATTCATAGCCAATATTTTTTTCAATGTTTTCCATAAAGCACCTAAGTTAAGCTCTTGAAAAATTTACGCCAACGTATGCTTTGTGGCCATGTCCATGGTTTATACCACGCGCCTTGATCATTATGTGAAAAGAACAAAAAGCGCGCTTTTCCAATTAAATTTTCATAAGGCACAAAGCCCACGCTGATACGACTATCATCGGAACGGTCGCGGTTATCGCCCATCACAAAAACGTGCCTTTCAGGGACAACAACTTTTGTGGTATTATCTACAACAGGCTCAAAATCAGATACTTCTATAATGTGATGTTTCAAACCATTCGGAAGTGTTTCTTCATATTCGGTGTATGTTTCAGGTTTGTTGACGTATTCCGTAACCTTATAAGGACCAATTTCTATCCTGTCTAACATTTTATCATTAATATAAAGACGGCCTTGCTTTACTTCAACCGTATCGCCTGGAAGTGCCACAACACGTTTAATATAGTCTTTGTTATTATCACTTGGAAATTTAAATACAACAATATCGCCGTATTGGGGAGCGCTTTCCCACAAACGACCGTCAAAAGGTATCAGGCTTGCCGGAAAAGAATGTCTTGAATAGCCGTATGTATATTTGCTAACAAATAAATAATCGCCTACTTCTAAAGTTGGGTACATTGAACCTGAAGGAATACGAAAAGGCTCAATCAAAAAGCTACGAATAATAACAGCAATAACAACGGCATAAACTACCGTCTTAACGGTTTCCTTAAAACTTTCGTCTTTTTTCTTTTCTTTCATACTCATTTACCTTCAATAATTTTGCTCTTTAATGTAACGTATGCGGTTTATAAAATCAAGCACTTTTATTTTATTTAGCACTTTAGATTTCGCCCCGATTTAAATTTCCTTTTAAAGCATTATCCACATCTTGAAAGTTCATTAATTTTTGCATAATTTGATGCACATTTTCTGATGTGTAAGATTTGTAAACAAAGTCTGCCCGATAGAAGTCTGCCAAAATTTGATGTGCTTCAGTGGCAAAGCAAAGCGGATTTTTGTCAAAAACCATAGTGGTGCAATCTTGTGATAAAGCCTCGTACGCATGATTGTTTTGTTCAAGATGTATCCATTGCTTTTTCTTATCGCAATCAGAGCAAGGCGTATGACGAATACAAACCGCGCTTGTAAACAAAGGAGCGTCTTGATAAACAACAAATTCTGTCGGCAAAGGCGAGAGATTTGCTAAATTTATCAGGTTTTCAAGAGTATCTTCGGTTGGTAAAGCAACTCTTGAGGCATGCATTTCTTGAGCCTGTGCTATAGCTTCTGTGTTGAACATATAAAGCGGCGTATCAAAGCTTATATCTAATTTTTCGGCAGGCAAAACTTCTAAGCCCCAAACGTTTCCGACTTGCCATTTTTGATAACCTGCATTTAAAAAAAATTGAATTGTTTTTTCAAAAACTGCAGGCTTACGGCAAACGGTCGGCAAAGCCAAGCGCACCTTGTTTTTAGGCAATAGCAAAATATCAGCAAGCTCTGACTTTGGGTTTAGTAAATAAATGATTTCTTTGAATAACGATAAATCTAAGTCTTGTAAGCATGTTATTTGATCTGTTTTAATAACCCATTGAGCCTTTGGCGTATGCTTTAAAGCTCTTACGGGCGGTAAAATGCCGGTTTTATAGGTTGGTTGAACACTGCTGTAAACCTTGCGTCTCAATTCATTAATTAAAGATGCCGGCACAAAAAGACCTTCCGGATTTTCAAGCTTTAAGGTATTTAGTTCAAAAGGTGTTCCACCGGTTTTAGAAAACGATAAGCAAAAAGCCTCTTCTGTTTGCATTGGGTTTTTAGCCACTTCAAAAGAACCAATTTGCTCAAAAAGGATATCATTACATTCCAAGAAAATTTTATCTTTTGTAAGTTGAATTTTTATACCAAGCGGCGTTGCGTTTTTATAGGCATTTGGCTTCGGCTTTTGATAAGAATACGCACCTTTTACGGCTCCTGATGAAGCCAAGTAAACCGCCTGCCCTTTTTGCAATTGAGGGCATGAAGGCGGCAGAGCGACTTCCAAAACCTCGCTATTTGCAGATTCAAAAACATTTTTTCCGCGGATTTTTAGAAATTTTGCTGAAAAACCAAAGGGCTTTTCAAACCCTGAAACTTCTATTTGCAAACCGTCATGTCGGCAAATTTTATGTGTTGGCTTAAAGCGTATCCAGCCTTTGCCGACTTCCTCAATTTGACCAACTTTTAAGCCACGGTGTCCGACAAAATCAGGATCAGTTACCTCTTTATTTTTACCAGCAAAATGAAATTTGCACCATGGACGTGAAAAAATTTGCTTAATATTTTCCGCACGATTTATATCGGCCGGCTTGCCATCTAATATTTGGCGATAATAATCCGTAACTGCCGCGACATATAATGCTGATTTTTTACGTCCTTCAATTTTAAGTGATGTCACAGGCATTTTTAAGATGTCTGATTCTAAAGCCATATCTTTCATGGAAAAAATATGACGATCCCTGTTCTTCTCTTTAAAACAAGAACGACAAGGATACGCACATTTGCCGCGATTAGCGCTCCGGCCAAATTCTAAAGACGAAAATTGGCATAAACCGCTATAAGAATAACATAGTGCCCCATGAATAAAAGCTTCTGTTTCTAAATCAGGAATAGAGGCGATTTCCTTAATTTCAGGCAAAGAAAGCTCGCGGGCTAAAACAACGCGTTTAAAGCCAAGCTTTTTAAGGTATAAAGCCCCTTCTTTGTTGTGAACCGCCATTTGCGTGCTAGCATGGAGTTCCATTTCAGGGTAGCTTTCACGCACAATGCGCGCCACGCCTAAATCTTGAAGAATAATACCGTCTACATGATAACGCGAACAAATATCCAAGCTTTGCATTAGCTCGGGCAACTCTTTTTCTTGAACAAGCGTGTTGATTGCAACGTAAACTTTTCGTTTTAAGCTATGGGCATAAGCCGTAAACTGATTAAGGTTTTCCTCATCAAAGTTAATTGCGCCTGCGCGCGCTGAAAATTTTTGCAAACCCAAATAAACCGCGTCTGCGCCATAATATAAGGCGGCATAACCGGCTTCAATATCCCCTGCAGGGGCTAAAAGTTCTGTTTTGTTTTTCATAAAGCGCACCCTAAAACGGATGCGCTTTATTGTCAAGCGTTTTTACCAAACAAAACCGTTTGCGCAAAGTTTTGCAAAATGAGGCTTGTTTAAACCGAGTTTTTCAATAACGTTTTTCGGTGAAAAGTCGCCTTGCAATACTTTTTGTGAAACAACACCGTTTTTGATTGTTTTTAAAACCGCACTTGGTAGTTTTGAACGCCCAATGCATGATGAAAGATAAACAAACGCTTCATCATTATCATGCAAATTTTCTTGAGCCAAACGTCTGGCAAAAAGATTTAAGCTAACATCTGCCTTGCTTGCATCTTTCGTCCAAGGTGAACCACCGCCTACAGGGCAAGCAGTTTCATAAAAATCAACCGCTAATTTGCGCCCCGTAATGCCGCAATCGGCAATGCTAGAATGACAGACATAACTTCCCGTACCATTTACAATCAGTTCTTTGGGCTTTTGTCCCAAAGTCTTTATAATAAAATCCGTTAAGTCTTGCGGTTCAAGCATTGGAACAGCAACGACAGCTGTTTCAATATTTTTGTTTTCATCAATTGTAATTTGTGTCTTAATGTCTAGACCAAGTTTTGAGTCTTTTTCTTTGGCTTTTTGATACAAAGCATTATTGAGCTTTTTTGCCAAATACAACTCTGTCGGCATCAGGCCTTCACCTTGGCAGGCATAACCCACAAATACGCCTTGATCGCCCCAACCGCCATTTTCAACACCTTGGCTGATTTGTGGTGATTGGCAACCTATCAGGTTAATGATTTTAAGTTTGTTCGGTTCAATGGCGTTTTCATGCCATTTTGATGCATATTCTTTGCAATAGCCAACTTCTGCCAAAGCATCTTTGACATAAGTCTCAACATTTGCTAAGTTAATATGCCCGCAGACTTCTCCACCTAAAACAACCGTGTTGTCTTTGAGCATAACCTCAACAGCATAGCGCAGATGAGGATCTTGTTCAAGCAAGCGGTCAAGAATGTAAGAGGAAATATAGTCAGCGGTTTTATCAGGGTGTCCTAAAGACACGTATTCTGCAGTTTTTTGCATTTTAGTCTCCTTTTTAGTCCGTTTATGGTGCCGGACAAGTTGGTTAAATCCACACATTACGAGTTTGGGATATCATTGTGGTTGACAACTGTCAAGCAAAAATTTATAAAATGTTGTATAAAAGGAGGATATCATGAAAATTGCTATTTTAGCGGCTATGGAAAGTGAAGTTAAGTTGTTAAAAACACTTGAAAGTGCTGATGTTATTGTCACTCAAACTGGAATTGGTAAAGTTAATGCCGCTTTGAAAACCGCCACTATTATTGAACGATACAAACCTGATTTAATTATTAATTCAGGTGTTGCCGGTGGTTTAGATGAAAAATTAAATATTGGCGATGCTGTTGCTGGCGCTTTAATCTGTTATCATGATGTCTGGTGTGGCACGCCTAATCTTAAGGGGCAAATTCAAGGCTTGCCACTTTTTTTTCAATCTGATTCTAAAGCTCTCTCTGTTTTAGATCCTTTAGTTCATAAAGGTTTGATTATTTCGGGCGATCAATTTATTCAGGATAAAGAAAAGTTATTGTCTTTAAAGGCAGATTTTCATGAGGCTTTGGCTGTTGATATGGAATCGGCTGCCGTCGCGCAAACATGTTATATTTATCAAACGCCTTTTATTAGCATCAGGCTTATTAGCGACACTCCAGGTGTAGCGCATCATCAGGAGCAATACGATTCCTTTTGGCAGAACGCCGCCCAAAAATCATTTGAAAAAATTAAACAGGTTGTCTCAGCTTTATATTGACGGTTCCAAATTAATGGGGCGGTTGATAATAGCATCAATGACCTGTTTCATCAAACGTGGCTGATTGACAAAGCGGAACACGATTTTAGATGTCCCTGTTCCCGAAAACAAAATATCGCCGTAATTAAAAATGCGCCCGAAAAAGCTTTGTCTGATTTCAACCGATTCAATACGCTCACGGTGAAGTTCTTCGGTTGTTACGTTAATAATACCCGTACGCTTCACAACACGTTTATTGGTACAAACCATTTCAATCATATTGCGTTTGAGCCATGATGTCGCTGTAAAAATCAGTAAAATGGCAACAATAAGCCATGCTATAATTTTATCGGCCGAATTCATTTCAGGCGTATAACCTAAGACTAAAATAAAAGTGCAAAAACTGATAATGGTCAACAATGAAGGAATAATCAAGGCAAAATAATGTAAACGCCCGACAATTTCTATATCTTCACCTTGTGTTAAAGTGCTAGCTGTATAACGGTATCTTCCAAGCATAGGTTTTCTCCTTGTTTAAGAACATTTATAGCATACACCCTAAAAAAATCAAATGTCAAATATAAAACATTAAGTTGTTATTTTTTGCTGATAAACGGATTATCCTTGATGTAAAACCGCCAAGGTTTGTTTTTATCTTTGCCACCATTTTCAATCCCTACTCTTTTAGCGGTTTTGATTTTGGGTGTTTCGTCCCTTTTGACAAGCCATATTTGATCACCTGTTAAATCTGCGCCGTTAAAGGCATCCCTCGTAATTTTTAAGGCTTGGCAGAGTTTTCCCGGACCTGTTGTGAGGTTTTTATCCGGTGCACCGTGGCGACGTTTGCGCATTTCTTCAAGGCCGGCAACCGGTTCTAAAGAGCGAATGAGAATGCCGTTCGGCTCGCCTTCCGGGCTCACTATCACATTCATTTGAAAATACATGCCATAGGTAAAATAAACATACGCCACGCCGCCTTCTTCAAACATCACGGCATTGCGCTGTGTTTTGCGATATTGATAAGCATGACAAGCGCTGTCATGTGCGCCAAAATAAACTTCCGCTTCCGTGATTTTACCCGCAGTCAAAATGCCGTCAACAACCGTGCATAAATAAGCGCCCATAAGATCTTCTTTCACAAAGTCAAATGGATCTTTGAGATATTTTTCTTTTTCTATTTTATTTGAAAAATCAATTTGTTGCAACGTTTTATTAAACCCTTACTTTATAATTCCACCGCCCAAAAGCAAGTCATTTTCATAAAATACGACCGATTGCCCTGGCGCCACTGCCTTTTGCGGTTTTTCAAATTCTACCTGAAAATCGCCATTGGAAAGCGGCGTCACTTCAGCGGCAAAAGGCTCTTGGGCGGAGCGGATTTTTGCGAAAATCTGTCGTGGCTTTTCTATTCCTGCGACAGACACCCAATTTAGGTTTTGTGCAATTAAACCTGTGGTCCCAGCCTCGTCATCAAAGCCAACGACAACTTCGTTTGTTTTGGGGCGTAATTCTAACACATACAAAGGCTTTTCCGCGGCAATGCCCATACCGCGACGTTGACCGACGGTATAATGCCAAATACCTTCATGTTGACCCAAAATGCGTCCGTCACGCGTGACAAAGTTCCCTTTTTGAGGCTTTTGTTCCAAAATGTCGTTGACATCGCCTGAATAAAAATCCTGACTATCTTTCTTTTCCGCCACTTCCAAACCTGCCAAGCGCGCGAATTGCCGCGTTTGATTTTTATCAAAACCACCCAAAGGCATCAGCACGTTTTGCAGCTGACTTTGCTTTAAACGATATAAAAAATAAGACTGATCACGCTTTTTATCCGCCCCGCGTGAAAGCGTATAACGCTTGGTGTTTTCATCAAAACCGACACGGGCATAATGACCGGTTGCAAACTTATCAAAGCTGATGCCTGCCGCTTTTGCCGCCTGAGGCAAAGCCTCAAACTTGATGGTGGCATTGCATATCACGCAAGGGTTCGGGGTGCGACCTGATAAATATTCGGCCTTAAAATTTTGAAGCACCATTTTTTGATACAAGGCGCTACAATCCACAACCTCATACGGAATGTCAAGTTTTTGAGCCACTTTTTTCGCGGCGTCAATATCTTCCTTTTCGTGCGGGCTAAAGCACCCCTCGCCTTTTAAAGCGCCGTGAAAGTTGATATTTTTATCCCATATCGTCATGGTTACGCCAATGACGTCATTGCCCTCATTTTTTAATAAATATGCGGTTGCCGCCGAATCTACGCCGCCGCTTAAACCGACCAAAACTCTCATTTTAATTTCCTTTGGCATAATGTTCAACGGTTGCCGCCAAATCTTTGTTTGTGGTTGATTTAAAATGACTCGCGCGCATGGTTTTTTCATATTTTGCGCGGTTTTTATAAACCTTATCTATCAGGCTTAAAAAGGCTTTGTCATCTTTTAAGTCTTCATCGGCAATGAGCTCGCACCAACCGCGCTTTTGGAAAGATTTGGCATTTAACATTTGCTCGCCTCGGCTTGAACCCACGGGCAACGGCACCAAAAGCATGGGTTTGGCAAGGCTTAAAAGCTCAAAAATAGCATTTGAGCCGGCGCGCGAAACAACCATATCTGCCGTTTGCATCAGGTCTTTGAGTTCTGTGTCCACATATTCAAACTGCGCATAGCCTTTTTTCTTGATTTTTGGATCTGTCTGCCCTTTGCCGCAAATGTGAATAAGCTGATATTTTTTCAAAAGTGTATCCAGATTATGTCTGATGGCGGTATTAAGGCTTTTGGCACCCAAACTGCCACCCACAATCATCAGGCAAGGTTTTTCTTCGGTTAACTTGCAAAAAGTACAGCCGCGCTTTTTAGAACCGCCCTTAAAGCGATCTGATAACACGGGACCGACATATTCCACTTTCGCTTTGTCCGCCACATATTTTGCCGTATCTTCAAAAGTGGTGAAAAATTTGCGCACGAAAGGCAAGCTCATCTTATTGGCAAGACCGGGCGTAACATCGGATTCATGCATCACGACCGGCACACCGTTGAGCTTACCGGCAACCACCACAGGAAACGAGACAAAGCCACCTTTAGAAAAAATAATGTTCGGTTTTTCTTTGAAAACAATCCAAACTGCTTGCACAACGCCTAAAGGAATTTTGAGCATATCCCAAACATTTTGCCATGAAAAATAGCGGCGGAGTTTGCCGGTTAAAATGGCGTGATAATGTACTTTTTCAAACTTTTTGATGAGCTCTTTTTCAATGCCGTCATAAGAACCGACATAAACCACTTGCCATTTTTTTTCCAAAAACAATGGAATTAACGCTAAATTGAGCGTCACATGGCCCGCCGAGCCACCGCCCGTGAACATAATTTTTTTAACCGTTTGCCGCTTCATCGTTTAAGTCCTCCAACAAAGGTGTCGTATCGTCCTCGTGTTCCAAAGAAAGCGCCTTGGATGCTTTTGCGCCGTAATCTTTCAACCTTTCTGCCAACGAGAGTGCATTGCCTTTGCCTGTTGAAAGCTTGTTCATCGCCAAGTCATAATTTTTGCGCGCGCCTTCCAAGGCTTTGTCAATGCGTTGCATATCCTCGGTGAAATTGGCAATTTTATCATAAAGCGCGCCGCCGACTTGTGCGATTTTCAAAACATTTTTGTTTTGGTTTTCAATCCGCCAGAGGTTTTCAACCGTGCGCAAAATCGGCAACAAGGAAGACGGCGTCGTGACGGCGATGTTTTTCTTATAAGCATAATCATAAAGCGTGGTGTCCGCGCGCACCGCCTCCACGTAAGCACTTTCCACGGGGACAAAAATCACCACATAATCAAGCGCGTTATCTTTTAAAAGCTTTTGATATTCCTTGTCCGAAAGCTCGTCAATGTGATTTTTTAAGGCTTGGATGTGTTTTTTAAGATGCTCGGCGCGTGAAATTTCGTCCTCGGCATTGACATAAGCCACATAATCATTGAGCGAAACTTTAGAATCAATAATCACACTTCGGTCATTAGGGAGTTTCACAATGACATCCGGGCGAAACTGGCGTTTGTCCGCCGCTTCAAACGTTTCCTGTGTGATGTAATTAATACCTTTTTGCAAGCCTGAAACTTCAAGGACGCGTTCTAACTGAAATTCGCCCCAATTACCTTGAAGCTTTTTGTTGCCCTTTAATGCCGCGCTTAAATCTTCGGCATCTTTGCTTAAATTTTGATTGAGTTGAAGTAAATTTTTAAGCTGTTCATCAAAGGACGATTTATTTTTAATGCTTTCTTCATGCGCAACTTCAACTTTTTTCTTAAAGTCCGCCATTTGATCTTGGAAAGGTTTTAAGAGCAGATTAAACGTGTTTTTTTGCTCCTCGCCAAAAGTTTTATTTTGCGCCAAGATAATTTCATTAGAAATTTCTTGAAACGACTTTTTGATTTTTTCATCATCTACGAGCTGTTTTTCAAAATATTTCTTCTGATTTTCCAAATCTGATAAAAGGCGCGTGTTTTCGCGCTCCAATTCTAGATTCTGATTTTGTAATTCTTCCAATTTGGCGCTTAATTGTTGCTCTTTTTTTGATTTTTCGCGATTTTTAAGACCACTTAAGCTCCACCCTGTAATTAAAAAACCTAAGATTGCCGCCATCAGGCATGCCGCGATGATGATATATTGATTTTCTAGCATTTTCTTCTCCTTTACTTTTTCTACCACCTTCCCATAAAATAGCAAGCGTGTTTTCTCTCTTTTCCTCTTGCATTTTTTCTTGACAAGCGTAATTTATGAAAGAGTATTTTAATAAGAGACAGTATAAGCTTGAAACAGAATTTGTATTGTTTTTTAAGGAGAGAAAAATGTCAGAGAGAATATTTGATGCTATGGAATTTGCACAAAAGGCTCACAGAGGGCAATATCGTAAGTGTAGTCCCGTACCCTTTATTGTTCATCCTATGTGGATTATGCAACGCTTGATTCGTGAAGGCTGTTCTGAAGATGTCGTGATTGCCGGTTTGCTTCATGATGTGGTTGAAGATACACCTTATACACTTCAAGATATTCAAAAACTATTTGGAAATCGCGTTGCAGAACTTGTTCTAAGCGTCAGCGAGCCGGATAAAAGTTTGAGCTGGCAAGAGCGTAAAGATCATACCATGGCTTATTTTGATAAATGTAACGATACAGATTCTCTTTATATTCTTGCCGCGGATAAATTGCACAATGTTTTAAGTATGAAAACTGATTATGAGCGTCTGGGCGATGCGCTATGGTTAAGATATAACGCCCCAAAAGAAAGGCAAAAGTGGTATTATACAAGTATCGCCGATATTTTGATTAAACATTCAAAATCTAAAGATGATATTTTTCGCATTTATCATGATGTGACATACGGCTTTTTTCAATCCCTTCACATTTGAGGGAAATCTAAAGGCTATTTAAAATCGCTTCGGCAACTTTCAGGCCGTCAACTGCCGCCGATGTAATGCCGCCGGCGTACCCTGCTCCCTCGCCACACGGATAAAGCCCTTTGATGTTGCTTTCAAAGTTTTCGTTTCGGAGAATGCGCACCGGCGAAGAGCTCCTTGTTTCAGGGGCGGTCAAAACCGCGTCTTTTGCGGCAAAGCCTTTCAGTTTTTTATCCATTTCCACAATAGATTGACGCATAGCGTCTAAAACTGCCTCAGGCAAAACGCCCTGTATGCTTGATAAAGCCACAGACGGCTTATAAGAGGGCGTTACTTCGCCTAATTTTTTGCTTTCTTTACTTTGCAAAAAATCGCCCACAAGTTGCGCCGGCGCGGCATACGTTTTGCCACCGCGGATAAAAGCCTGCTCTTCAATTTTGCGCTGAAAATACATGCCTGCCAAAGGATGTTTGTCGCCAAAATCTGCCGTATCCACATTCACAAGCAAACCGGCATTGGCGTTTTCCTGATCGCGCGCATAATTGCTCATGCCATTGGTTGCCACACGCCCTGTTTCTGAGGCCGCCGCTACCACCGCGCCGCCAGGACACATGCAAAAAGTGTAAGCCGAGCGACCGTTTTTTAAGTGTGTTGCCATTTTATAATCCGCCGCGCCTAAAAATGCGGGATGAGCCTCGCCATATTGGGCTTTGTTAATCTGTTCTTGCCGATGCTCAATCCGCGCGCCGACAGAGAACGGCTTTTGAACCATATGAATGCCGCTATCTAAAAGCATTTCAAATGTATCGCGCGCACTATGCCCGATTGCCAAAACAAGCTTTTCACAGGCTATTTCTTCAAGCTTGCCAGCGCGGTTAATTTGCAACCCGATAAGCTTGCCGTCACGACAGATTAAACCCGTTAATTTTGTTTCAAAACAATAGCTTCCACCTAATTCTTCAATTTTTAAACGAAGATTTTTAACCATCTTAATCAGCTTATCCGTTCCGATGTGCGGCTTGGCTAAATACAAAATTTCAGAAGGGGCACCGGCCGAAACAAAATCGTGCAGAACTTTGCGCATATACTTGTCTTTTTTAATGCCGGTCATCAACTTGCCGTCAGAAAAAGTACCTGCCCCGCCCTCGCCGAACTGGACGTTGGAGATAATGTCCAGATTGCCTGTTTGCCAAAAGGTGTCCACATCTTTTTGGCGGCGTTCCACATCGCGTCCGCGTTCTAAAACAACAGGGTTTAAGCCGGCTTGCGCCAAAGCCAAAGCCGCGGCTGTGCCACAAGGTCCGCTCCCGACGATCACGACTTTTACCGGTCTGGCGTTTTTTTGGGGTTGATAAATTTCCTCAAGCGGGGCTTGAAGTTCTTGAAAGCGCTCCTCATGCACGACTGCGCAATCTAAGGTCAAGACCGCATGAATATCATTTTTGCGGCGCGCGTCAACGGACTTTCGGACCAAGGTTATTTTTTGAACCTCATCAAGCGGTACATTTAAACGCGCCGAAACCAAGCTTTTCAGCTTGGCTTCAGAGGCGTTTAACGGTGCTTTGATGTCTTGCAGACGGAGCATGCAAACACCTTAATCTTCGTCTGTTGTTTCCGGCTCATTAACATCGTCAAATGCGGCTTCATCCACATCGGCAACGCTTTCGCCCAAAACTTCAGAACCTGTTTCTTCTTCAAGCTCCTCGTCATCGCCTTCATCGGCGTTGAGCCATGTGACAGAAACAACGCGCTCGTTTTCAGCCGTGCGGAACAAAATCACGCCTTGTGTCTTACGACCGGCAATGCGAATGTCTTCCACCGGCATGCGGATCAGCTTGCCACCGTCGGTAACCATCATAATCTGATTATCGTTTTCAATCGGGAAGGAGCTGACAACCTCTTTGTTGCGTGGCGACATTTCCATGTTGGCAATGCCTTGTCCGCCACGGCCCGTGACGCGGTATTCATAAGATGAGGAGCGTTTGCCATAACCCGTAGCCGTGACCGTTAAGATAAACTCTTCACGCGACTGCATGTCCTTGAACTTCTCAGGTGTTAAAAGGTTTAACAAGCCTGTCTGCTCGGGTGTGGCGCAAGCTTCCGGATTTTCATTTTCAGCATGCTTCATCGCGCTTGAAATTTTCAGGTATTCTTCACGCTCTTCCGTACTCGCGCTGATGTGCTTGAGCATGGACATGGAAATGACCTCGTCGTTATCGCTTAATTTAATGCCACGAACACCGGTAGAATTACGCCCGACAAAGACGCGGACGTCCGTGACCGGGAAGCGGATGCACTTGCCGCTTTTTGCTGCGAGCATGACATCGTTGTCTTCTGTGCAAAGCATAACGTTTACAAGCTTATCGCCCTCGTCTAACTTCATGGCGATTTTGCCGTTGGACTGTACGTTTACAAAATCCATCAGCGAGTTGCGGCGAACATTGCCCTGCGCTGTTGCAAACATAATGGACATATCTTTGCAATCTGCCTCGTTTTCAGGAAGTTTCATAATGGTTGTGATGTTTTCGCCCTCGTCTAACGGCAAAAGGTTAATAAACGGCTTGCCTTTGGATGTTGGCGAGCCTAAAGGCAGTTTATAAACTTTCATCTTATAAACTAAGCCCTTAGACGAGAAGAACAAAACCGGCGTGTGTGTGGAGGCCACAAACAGACGCGTGACAAAGTCTTCCTCTTTGGTCGCCATACCGGCTTTGCCTTTACCGCCACGTTTTTGAGCCTTATAAGCATTTAAAGGCACACGTTTGATATAGCCGGCTTCGGTCACGGTCACAACCATTTCTTCACGTTGAATAAGTGATTCAATGTCTGTGTCGTACTCAATATCTTCAATTTGGGTTAAGCGCGGGGTGGCGTATTCGTCTTTAACTTCAACAAGCTCACTGCGCATAATGGCATAAAGCTTTTCGCGGCTTGCCAAAATGGAAAGATATTCTTTAATATCTTCGCCGAGACCTCTTAATTCATCGTGGATTTTATCGCGCTCCAAGCCTGTTAAACGTTGAAGTTTTAAGTCCAAAATCGCTTTCGCCTGATCTTCCGAAAGATGATAAAAACCGTTTTCAACCTTGCGGTCAGGTTCATCAATCAGTTTGACAAGTGCTTCCACCTCACCTGCCGGCCAAGCCTTGCTTAACAAAGCGTCTTTGGCTTCCTGCGGGTTCGGGGCTGTTCTAATCAGCTCAATGACGGGATCAAGGTTTTCAACCGCAATCGCAAGGCCAACCAACACATGGGCGCGGTCACGGGCTTTGTTGAGCTTAAAGACCGTGCGGCGGCGAATGACTTCTTCACGAAACTCCACAAACGCCGAGATAATATCTTTTAAGGTCATCATCATCGGACGACCGCGGTTAATCGCCAACATGTTCATGCCGAAACTTGTTTGCAACGGTGTAAATTTATAAAGCTGATTTAACACCACATCGGCCTGAAAATCTTTTTTAATTTCAATCACGACACGCACACCCTGACGGTCTGACTCATCGCGAATATCTGAAATGCCGTCCACGCGTTTTTCTTTAACCAATTCGGCAATGCGCGTGACAAGCGCAGCTTTGTTGACCTGATAAGGAATTTCATGAACAATAATCGCCTCTTTGTCTTTACGAATTTCCTCAATGGTGCATTTGGCGCGCATCATAATGGAGCCACGCCCTGTGAGATAAGCTTGCTTTGCGCCGCCCTGCCCTAAAATTAAGCCACCTGTCGGGAAATCAGGCCCAGGGACGATTGTCATCAGTTCTTCAGGGGTAATTTCAGGGTTATCAATGTAGGCGCAACAAGCATCTACCACCTCACCCAAGTTGTGCGGCGGAATATTGGTTGCCATACCGACGGCAATACCGTTGGAACCATTGACCAAAAGGCTCGGAAAACGCGCGGGCAAAACTGTCGGCTCTTGCACGGATTCATCATAGTTCGGCATAAAATCTACCGTGTCATATTCAATGTCTTCAATCAGCTTATGCGCCACTTTTGCCAAACGGGCTTCTGTATAACGCATGGCGGCGGCACCGTCACCGTCCATAGAGCCAAAGTTACCTTGCCCGTCCACAAACGGCACGCGCATGGAAAACGGTTGCGCCATACGCACCATCGCTTCATAAACCGAAAAGTCACCGTGCGGGTGATATTTACCTAAAACTTCACCAACGATACGCGCCGATTTACGGTAAGGCTTGGTGCTATCGTAGCCACTTTCGTACATCGCGTAAATAATGCGGCGATGCACCGGCTTTAAGCCGTCACGAACATCGGGGAGCGCGCGCGAAACAATCACGCTCATCGCATAATCCAGATAAGAACGGCGCATTTCCTCGCTAATCATGGTCGGGGTAATGTTTTCTGCCGGTTGCGGCACGCCACTGATTTCATTTTCTTCCATTTTTTATTCCTTTTTTCTTAAAATAGTGGATTTACCTTACCAAAATCCATCATTTTTACCATTATTTTTTCTTTTTTACGCACAAAAATTTTGCCTTTAAACCGCTCTAGGGGCAAAAAAAGCCCCTTTAAAACGATTTTGGCGTCCAAAAGTTAACAAAAAATAGTTCTTGAGTATCACTTAAAAATGTGATATATTTAAACCGTTAAAGAAAGTATTATGGGGATTATTATAAAATAGAACCGCTATTTTGTTGCGGTTGTGTTTTGTTTATGTTTCCATGCTTTTTTTACAAGCCCACGCTTGAGGTATTTATACCGTTGGGAAATATAAACGCTAAGAAGTTTAACAAGCGAAACTTTAAAGCACCTTGCAGAAAAAATATCAAAACATAATCAGACTATTCATTTGATATTGGTTTATTGGGCATGTTGCAATTAGCCCCATTGTTGAAGTATAGTAGATAATGACTTAAAACTAAACCAATCCCTCAAGTTGAAACCTGAAGCCGTTTTGAAAAATATTTTGTAAGGAACATAAACTTGTTGTTTATGGAAAATACAAAAAACAGCAACAAAAATTTTGAAGCCATTAACGCTATGCGCGAGAGCATAAAGGCGTTTAAATGTAATCCTTTTGACTCCCGCACGGGTAGCCATAGCTACTCCTGCTGGACGACGGGGCGGGATTATTATATCCTCATCGGCGAAAAGGAATTCTTCTTCCGCTACCGTTGTTATAACGGCGACGGTAAAGAATGGTTCCTTGATTTTGAGAATCCTCGGAAAGAGGATTTCACAGAATCAGTAGCCGTCGGCTACTTGCCAGACCTTATCATGAAGAAACTTTTTGAGTCTTTATTCCCGGAAGGGAGCGAAGACGAAAAAATTGTTTTTTTTAATGGTCTGGCAGAAGGCCTTCCCCTCATTGAGGAGAAGCATTGGCTTAAAGAGCACTGCCTTTGGGGAAGTGAAGACCTAACCCAAAGCGTCCTTAATGAAATTGGACGCTGGGACCGGGAAGAGCCTCGGTTTACAGCGGGACAATATCGTCTATTCAAAGGCGATGATGTCTATGAGATCAAGTCCTGGGTAAATGCGGGACGTGATGGTATACAATACCATCACAGCCTTGAAAAGGTGGATCTCGCTGCCGAGCTTGAGGCTCAAAAAGCTTTCGGGCGAAGAGCCAGAAGGCTTGCCAATGCCGCCGGCGTTCCTTTCAAGATTGCCGCATTGGTGGAAGAAAATATTGAGGACACTAAAGCCTTAGAGGCTTTAGTGTTCATCAAAAAAATTCGCGCCAATGCCGACAAGATTGATCGGCCGACGCGCCACGAGCTCATCAATTGCGGCATTGAGCGTCGCCAAAACGCGATATGTCGTGTTCTCGGGGACGAATATGCGGCTATGTTTCGCATATTCGGCCAAATAAAGTCCAGACGTTTGGCGGACTTTATCGCCGGTCTTGATGTGCGGTTCTAGATAAGAAAGAGGGGTGAGATTTTTCTCGCCCCTTTTTCTTATTCAGCCTGAAAACCGCCGTTTTGATTTTGCATGCCGCCGTTTGGCTGGAAGCCGCCGTTTTGCGGTGCCGGTTCGGTTAAATCTTCATAGGTTTCGGAAATTGTATCTACTGTGGCATTATAACCGTCTGAAACCGTTTCTTTTACAGTGTCAACCGTTTCTGATTCATTATAAGCGCGTTTGGCGTTTTCATAGCCGTTGCCAATCGCTCTTTTCGTGGAATCGTAGCCGTCTGAAATGATGTTTTTGGTGCCTTGCGCCACATCACTGCTAACTTCACCGATGGTGGAATCACGGTTAAAGCGCCCCTCGTAAAAACCAACGCCGATTAAATAAATGACAACAATAATCAGCGCATAAAGCAAATATTTTAATAAAGTGCCCATCTTCAAAACTCCTTTAAGTATGTAACCTCAAAGGCATAAATAGTGGCAGAAATCAGATTTTCAACGGCACTTAACGCCGGTCAAATAATTTTTCAATATCAGCGAGGTGCAACTTCACATACGTCGGACGACCATGGTTGCACTGACCGGAATGCTCTGTTTTTTCCATATCCCGCAAAAGGCGGTTCATCTCGTCCAAATTTAAGGCGCGCCCTGCCCTGACGGAACCATGGCAAGCCATGGTGGCGCAAATGTGATGCAATTTGTCGGTTAAAGAAAGCGCCGTGCCCCATTCGGCAATTTCAGCGGCTAAATCTTGAATCAGCTTTTTAATGTCAGTATCGGCAATCAGGGCCGGCACTTCACGAACCAACACGGCCGAAACGCCAAACCCTTCCAGTTTCAAACCAAGCTTGGCAAAGTTTTCCGCCTGCGATAAAATATGCTCCTTTTCTGCCGCCGATAAATCAACCACTTCAGGGATTAAAAGCATTTGCGAGGCCGCCTGTTTGTCGTTTAACAAGCCCTCTTTCAGCTTTTCCATGGTGATACGCTCATGCGCGGCGTGCTGATCAATTAAGATAATACCGTCTTCCGCCTGTGAAATGATGTAAGTGTTATGAAACTGCGCTTTTGCCAAGCCCAAAGGCCCAATCTCCGGTGTCGCTTGTTCTGGTTCTTCCGTTATTATAGGCGTTTCCGTATGAATGGAATAAAGCGCGTTCATTTGCGGCAAGTCCGGTTCAAAGCGCCGTGGCGCGGGACGACGTGGTGGAAAAAGCGCGTGTTTGATTTCTTGTCCTTGTTCGGCAAAAATTTTCGGTGCTTGCTCCTCTTTGACCAAAGTATTTATATCTAAAGTATCAGCTGTCTTTTTATCGCCAAACGATAAAGCTTGGCGAATAGCGCCAACAAGCAAGCCACGCACTTTTGCCCCGTCAAAAAAACGCACTTCCGCTTTGGTTGGATGTACATTTACATCAACATCTTGCGGATCAACATCTATAAATAAAGCACACATTGGATAACGGTTGGATGCCAAAACATCCTGATAAGCCCCCTTTAACGCGCCTAAAAGCAGTTTATCGCGCACGGGACGCGAATTTACAAATAAATATTGTGCCAACGAATTCGCCTTGTTTAAGGTTGGCAAACTGATATAGCCACTTATGCGCACATCTTCACGAGAGGCATCTATCGGCAGAGAATTTTGCGCAAATTCACGCCCCATAACTTCGCTTAAACGCTTGAGCCTTGTTTCAAACAATTCGCCTTGGCAGGCATTGAACTGCAGACGTTTGCGTCCGTCAGCCTCAAGCGTGAAAGTTATTTGCGGATTAGCCATTGCAATGCGGTTTAAAATATCTATACAAGCCGCCGTTTCCGTTGCATCCGCTTTTAAAAACTTTAATCGCGCCGGCGTTGCATAAAATAAATCACGCACTTCTATACGCGTGCCTTTGGCGTGCGCGGCCGGCATAATCTCTGATTTTTTGCCACCGTTTACTTCTAATTTAAAGGCTTCGGCACTTGATTGAGAACGCGTGGTTATGCTTAAACGCGAAACCGCGCCGATAGAAGGTAAAGCCTCGCCCCGAAAGCCAAGATGCTTAATATTAAATAAATCATCATCTGGTAATTTGGAAGTTGCGTGTCGCTCCACGGATAAATTTAACTCCTTAGCAGTCATACCGCTTCCATTATCGCTAACGCTTATCAGGCTTTTGCCACCGTCAATTAAGCTGACGTCAATTTTATCGGCGCCAGCATCAATCGCATTTTCAACAAGCTCTTTAATAACCGATGCCGGACGCTCCACCACCTCGCCGGCGGCGATTTGATTGATGAGATTATCCGGTAAAATTCGTATTGGCATTTTACTTCCTTAGCTTTTTAACTTCTTTAATCAGCGCTAAAGTTGAAACATCGTGATTAAGCCCAAATGCTCTGTTTTCTAATTCAGGCAAAATATTAAGAGCTAATTGTTTGCCAAGCTCAACACCCATTTGATCAAACGAGTTGATGTTCCAGATAATACCCTGCACAAAAACTTTATGCTCATAAAGGGCTATCAGCTGTCCTAAAGCAAACGGGTCAATCTTCTTAAATAACAAGGTGTTAGAGGGTCTATTTCCTGTAAAACTTTTATATTTTTTTAAGGATTCAATCTCTTGCTTAGATTTGCCGGATTGACGCAATTCTTCAGTGGCTTCGGAAATTGTTTTGCCTTTCATTAAGGCTTCGCCTTGTGCCAAAACATTTGAAAGCAAAATGGTATGATGATTGCCTATTTCATTATGAGAAATAGCCGGCACAATAAAGTCCACCGGCACAGGTTCGGTGCCTTGGTGCAAAAGCTGGAAAAACGAATGTTGCACGTTTGTCCCCGCGCCTCCGAACAAAACCGGCCCTGTGGCGTATTTCACAAAGCTGTTGTTTTTATCAACAGACTTGCCATTGCTTTCCATATCAAGCTGTTGCAAGTAAGATGGTAAATATTGCAAATATTGATCGTAAGGAATGACCGCATAGCGATGAATGTTGAAAAAGTTGTTATACCATACGCCCAAAAGTGCCAAAATCAACGGCATATTGTTTTGAGGCTCGGCTTTTCTGAAATGTTCGTCCATGGCAAAAGCGCCGTCTAAAAGCTTTTCAAAGTTTTCAAAACCGATGGCAATGCATATAATCAGCCCAATCGCGGACCAAACGGAATAACGCCCGCCGACAAAATTCCAAAATTCAAACATATTTTCAGGATTAATGCCGAACTTTTCCACTTCTGCCTTGTTGGTAGAGAGTGCCACAAAGTGCTTGGCAACGGCATGTTCGCCTAAAGAATCTACCAACCACTTGCGGCAAGTTTTGGCATTTGTTAGGGTTTCAATGGTTGTGAAAGTTTTGGACGCCACAATAAAAAGCGTGGTTTCTGGATTAAGACCGTCTAAAACTTCAGCGCAGGCCGTGCCGTCAATGTTTGAAATGAAGTGACAGTGAATACCCTTCGCCCAATATTTTTTTAAGGCCTCGCAGACCATGAACGGACCTAAATCCGAACCGCCAATGCCAATGTTGACAATATCGGTTAATTTTTTGCCAGTTTGTCCTTTGAACTTTCCTAAACGAACCGCCTCGGAAAAGTTTTTCATCTTGTTTAAAACTTCGCGGATTTGAGGCATAACATCCTTACCGTCCGATAAAATTTTGCGGTTAGAACGGTTGCGAAGCGCAATGTGCAAGACAGAACGGTTTTCAGTAAAATTAATTTTAGAGCCGTCAAACATTTCCTTGATTTTTTGTGTCACACCGCGTTCTTTGGCTAAGTTTAAAAGCGCTGAGAGCACTTTATCATCTATGCGATTTTTGGAATAATCTAATGTTAGCCCGTTTAAGCGCAAAGTATATTTTTCAGCGCGGCGTTCATCTTGTTCAAAAAGGTTTCGCATCTGAACTTTTTTAATACGTTTATATTCGCGTTCAAGCCGTTTCCAACCTTTTGTTTTGTTTTGCGAAAGTCCGAACATGTGTTACTCCTTGATTCCTATATTAACTTCCAAAGGCAGGCTTTTAAAATATTTCTTTGCCGCCCGCCGAATGTCTTTTAAGCGAACATTCTTGACATAAGTGTTGCGTTTTTGCAAAAAGTCTAGCCCGAGGTTATACTTTTGCATTCCTAACAACATTTGCGCAATATCGTCAATGGAAGAAAAACGAAGGTTAAACGATGCCAAAAGATAATCGCGCGCGGCTTGAAGTTCTTCTTCCGTTGCGCCCTTTTGTGCAAAATTTTGCCATTCTTGGCGCAAAATCTCGGCCGCTTTGGCATAATTTTCAGGCGTGGCGGAAAAATAGCCAATAATCAGTGGCGTATTTTCAGAAGTTGAAAGATATGTGCCAATGCCGTAGGTCAAGCCCTTGTCTTCACGCGCCTTTAAAGATAAACGCGAGGTTAAACCTGAGCCACCTAAAATATGGTTTGCAATATAAAGCGCATAAAAATCAGGTGCTGTACGCTCAGCCCCTAAGGCGGCAAAACGTCCAATAGATTGCGCCGTATCGCGTTCAATATGCGTTGTTTGAGGCGTGAAATCAACCACTGGGGGTTCAAGCGGTTGAACCTCGGATTCTGCGTTTAAATTTGCAAAAATTTGCGCCAAAACGGCTTTTGTTTCTTCAGCCGTAATATCGCCAGCAATACCAATCATCAGATTATCTTGCGCCAGATTGCTTTTTAAAAAGGCTTTTACCTGACTTAATTTCAGGTTTTTAATATCTTCAGCTTTTCCAAGCGGGTTGCGCCCATAAGGATGATTTTTATACAAAACCTCGTTAAAAGCTAAAGAAAGCTCGTCTTCAGGCTGTTCTTTTTGCATTTTCAAGGCGGCCAAAACTTGATTTTTAACCACTTCAAAATCTTTGTCTTCCCAATTTGGCTCAGTTAAAACGTCTTTTAAAAGGGCAAAGGCTGTTTTTTTATGATAAGAAGGCGTGATAAGATAACCATCAAAATCGTCCCGAAGAGCCTCAAAACCTAAACGAATACCATTAAGTTCCAAAAGCTCTTGAAATTCAAAGCGATTATTTTTACCTGCGCCAAACAACATCATCTCAGAGGCCAAAACCGCGCGCCCCTCCTGCCCTTGTTCATCATAGGCATAACCTGCGCGCTCAAACAAAAATTGAATACTGATAATTGGCACTGTGTGATCTTCAATCAGCCATGCGGTTAATTGTCCATTTTTAATTTCCTGTGGCATTCTTTCAAAAGTTTTTTCTTTAAGAACAGAATTTTCCACAATCTTTTTCGTATCTAAGCCGCGGAACGGTCCAAATTGCCACAAGCCCCAAGCCAAACCGAGCAAAAGTATCAGAAAGATAAACTTCAAATAAGTTCGGCGCGGTTTTCTGGTCTGGAATTTATAATATTTCATTGTTCTTCTCCCGGCAACAAAAGCCCAACCGCCACCGTTGGCGACTTTTTAATTATCTGAATAGCTTTTTCAATAGCTTTCATATCTACCGCCTCAATATTTTGCGCATAGCTTTCAATTTCATCTGCTGAAAGCCCGTGTACGGCCATTGATCCCGCAAGCATAGCGGCATCAAGCGGATTATCGCGACTATAAACCAAGCCGGCAAGCATTTTTGTTTTTTGCTTTTCTAAAATTTCAGGTGTGATTTCTTCAAATGCTTCTTCAAGTGTTTTTTTAAGTTGCGCTTCGGTTTTGTTCAAATCAGCATCTTTTAAGGGCAAAGCAGTCACGGTCAACGAGCCGCCCAAGCGCGCAAACATTCTGTATGAAACATCAATGCCCAATAATTTGCCTGATTGAACCAACGCGCGGTTCAAATAGGCGTTATCCCCCTCGCCTAAATAGCTTTCTAAAACTGAAAGCGCATAAGCTGCTTCGGCATCTTCGGAAAGCGACGGCACACGATACTGAATGATGATGCGTGGCGACGTAATTTCGTCCTGATGTTGTTGCATTCGGTAAGAGGCTTTTAGAAGTGGTGGCATTTTAAAACTACTTGGCAAAGTTTGCGCGGCTTTGGGGACTGCGCCATAATATTTTTCAGCCAGTTTTTTTGCCGTTTTCAAATCTAAATCGCCCGAAAGAACTAAAATAGCGTTTTCAGGCCGATAATGTGCGCGATAAAAATTGCGCGCATCATCGGGCGTTAAGTTTAAAATTTCATCTTCCGTTCCGGTCACAGGACGCGCATAAGGCTGATTTTGCCAAAACAAGCGATTAAAATCTTCTGCAAAACGCGCCGTCGGATTGTTTGAAATGCGTTGCTTGCGCTCTTGAAACACAATTTGACGCTCTTTTTCAAAAGCATCGTCTGTAAAATTAAGATTTTGCATACGATCAGCTTCCAAAGCCATGGAAAGTTCCAAACGGCTAATATCTGTCAACTCATGATAAGCGGTCATATCCTGACTTGTAAAAGCATTATTTTCCGCGCCGTTTTGCGCCATGATGTCATTGAAGGCGGAATCCGGCACTTTGCTTGTGCCACGAAACATAAGATGTTCCAAAAGATGCGCCACGCCCCCTTTAAAAGCCGGCTCATCCACCGCGCCTGATTTATAAAAAACAACTTGTGCCGCCACAGGGGCTTTATGATTTTCAATCAAAAGGACTCTTAAGCCGTTCTTGAGGTAAAATTCATTTAAGCCCAAAAATTCAGCCTGCGCTTTAATTGGCAAAAATAATAGCGCTAAAACAACTATTTTAAATATTATCTTCATGTGCTACCTTAATTTGGAAGCTCGTTCATATCCGGCGGCATATCCAATGGCTGACGCGTTTCTAGCTGCGTTTCATCAGGTACTGAGCGCTCCAAGCCAAGCGTCTTTTTGAGCGAGCTGCAAGCACAAAGCATGAAAGAAAGTCCTAAGAGAATTAAGAACACTTTTCTCATTTATTTTTTGCTCCTTTTTTAAAGAATTTATCCGATTGCCAAATGTTTTGAAGAACGAGAAACACAACGCCCATACAAATAAATGTATCAGCGAGGTTAAAGGCCGGCCAATGCCAATGCATATAATGAAAATCAAGAAAATCAAACACAGCGCCATAACGAATGCGGTCAATAACGTTGCCTAACGCGCCACCAATCACAAGCCCTAAGAAAACCTGCGCCCAATCTGATTTTTCGTGCTTGAGCCAATAAAGCAAAGCGCCGATGATAACCAGTGCCGTCACGACCAAAATAAGTGTGCCGACAAAGCCTTCTTGCGTAAACATAGAAAAGCTTACGCCCCTATTCCAAGCTTCAACCAAATTAAAATATGAGCCGAAAGCTTTCCCTGGGCGATAAGCTTCAAACAAGTATTGCACGCCCCATTTGCTGAGTTGATCCAGCACAAATGCCGCCAAAGCCACCCATAAACCACGTTTCAAGTTCATTCTCCTTTATTATCAGCTCTGATTATAGGCGATTTTTTTGCGGATAAAAGAACTTTTAACAACAATATACAGTTTTTTATCAGAACATCCCTTTTTTGCGAAAATAAATGATGGCAAAAATTGTGGCAAGAGCGGAAAGTGCAATCACAATCAAAAAGCCCAAGGGGTTGCCCGCGCCGGGGACAGGAACATTCATGCCCCAAAAGCTTGCCAGCATGGTTGGAATAGATAAGATAATTGTAATTGCCGCCAAAAATTTCATGACTAAATTGAGGTTGTTATTAATGATAGAGGCAAAGCCGTCCATCATGCCTTCCAAAATGGAGCGATGCATATCAACCATTTCTATTGCCTGTTTATTTTCCACAATCACATCTTCCAAAATATCAGTATCATCAGGCGTAAATTTTGCCAATTTAATCATTGCCGGCGAATTTACCATACGCAAAATTTTAAGAAGTACCAAGTGATTATCTTTTAATGCCGTTGTAAAATAAACGAGAGATTTTTGGATTTCTATCAGCTTAAAAAGCGCTTTATTTTGGGTGGTTTGGCGCAAAGAATCTTCAATTTCTTCGGTTCTTTGATTAATAATCGCCAAATATTTGAGGTAAAACTGCGTGCATTTTGATAAAATGCTAAGCAGAAAACGACCACGGTCGCGCGTATCAAAAGATTTTGCGGTATTTTTATTAAAAGCGCCCAAAATACGATTATCACGCGAGCAAATTGTAATCAGATTCTTTTCGGTAAAAAAGATACCGCAAGGCAATGTATCAAACTTGCCGTTCTCATCTAAAAGCGGCAAATTGATAATGAGGGACAAAACGCCTTCTTCAAGCTCCACGCGAGAACGTTCGTCCAAGTCCAGGGCGTTTTGAAGCATATCATTTTCAAGCTTAAGCTGAGACGCCACCAACGTCATTTCTTCAGGCGTTGGGTTTACCATATTGTACCAAGATAAGGGGACGACTTTGTTTTTCTTGAGTTTTGTGAGTTTCCCGCCATCTCCTGATTTATATATCCTAAGCACGGCAGCCCTCCTTTAAAAAAACAAAATTCACAGAAAAGCCTTGATGGTGCGACCGAAAGGACTTGAACCTTCATGAACTTAGTTCATAACGACCTCAACGTTACGCGTCTACCAATTTCGCCACGGTCGCACATTTTTAAGACACGTTACAGATATTCTAAAATTTAAAAAAAATCAAGCATTTTTTTTGCATTCGGTTAAAAAAAAGAAAAGCCGGCTCAACGTCCGGCTTTTTTTTGTTTTTGAAATAAAATTACTTCACTTCTTCATAATCGGCGTCTACGACCTTATCATCGCCTTGCGCGTTGGGCTGTTCGCCTTGGTTTGCGCCTTGAGCCTGATCTGAAGCACTGGCTGTTGCCGTGTCTGCGCCTTGGGCTTTATACATTGCCTCACCGAGTTTTAAGGAAGCCTGCATCAAAGCATCGGATTTTTCCTTAATTGCCGCTGTATCGGTGCCTTCCAAAGCCGTCTTTAAGGCGCTAATCGCGTCTTCAATAGCGGTTTTATCGGTCGCGCTGATTTTATCGGCGTTTTCTTTTAAGGTTTTTTCGGTAGAATGCATTAAGGCCTCGGCCTGATTGCGTGTTTCTACTTCTTCTTTTTTCTTTTTATCGGCTTCAGCGTTGGCTTCGGCGTCTTTGACCATTTTTTCAATATCGGCCTCAGACAAACCACCCGACGCCTGAATGCGAATCGCCTGCTCTTTGCCGGTGGCTTTATCTTTGGCGGAAACGTTCACAATGCCGTTGGCGTCAATATCAAAGGTCACCTCAATTTGCGGCATACCGCGCGGTGCCGGCGGAATGCCGACCAAATCAAACTGGCCTAAAAGCTTGTTGTTGGCGGCAATTTCGCGCTCGCCTTGGAAAACACGAATTGTTACGGCTGTTTGTCCGTCTTCGGCGGTTGAAAACACCTGAGATTTGCGTGTCGGAATGGTAGTGTTGCGGTCAATCAAGCGTGTAAAGACGCCGCCCAAAGTTTCAATACCTAACGAAAGCGGTGTGACGTCTAAAAGCAAAACATCTTTGACATCGCCCATCAACACGCCGCCCTGAATAGCCGCGCCAACTGCGACAACTTCGTCAGGGTTCACGCCTTTATGCGGTTCTTTACCGAAAATTTCCTTCACTTTTTCTTGCACTTTCGGCATACGCGTCATACCGCCAACCAAAATGACTTCCGAAACGTCAGAAGCATTTAAGCCCGCGTCCGCCAAAGCCTTTTGGCAAGGGGCGACCGTGCGTTCAATCAAATCTTCAACCAAAGATTCAAGTTTGGCACGTGTGAGCTTGATATTTAAGTGTTTCGGGCCTGTCTGATCCGCTGTGATAAACGGCAAGTTCACATCGGTTTGCGTGGCAGAAGAAAGTTCAATTTTCGCCTTTTCAGCGGCTTCTTTCAAGCGTTGCAGTGCCAAGCGGTCATTTTTAAGATCAATGCCGGATTCTTTTTTAAACTCATCGGCTAAATAATTCACGATACGTTGGTCAAAGTCTTCACCGCCTAAGAAAGTATCGCCGTTGGTGGACTTAACCTCAAACACACCGTCGCCGATTTCCAAAATAGAAATATCAAACGTGCCACCGCCAAGGTCATAAACCGCGATGGTGCCCGAGGCTTTTTTATCCATACCATAAGCCAAAGCCGCGGCTGTTGGCTCGTTGATGATACGCAACACGTCCAAGCCTGCAATTTTGCCGGCGTCTTTTGTTGCCTGACGTTGAGAATCGTTAAAATATGCCGGTACGGTAATGACGGCTTTTTCAATTTTTTCGCCAAGATAAGCCTCGGCGTATTCTTTAATTTTTTGCAAAACAATAGCGGAAACCTGTGACGGCGCATATTTTTGCCCTTTCACTTCCACCCAAGCATCGCCGTTATCGCCCTCAATGATTTTGAAAGGCGCGGTTGCTTTATCTTTGCGGACTTCATCCGAATCGTAACGACGACCGATTAAGCGCTTAATAGCAAAGAGCGTGTTTTCGGGGTTTGTGACCGCCTGACGTTTTGCCGCCGCGCCGACCAAACGTTCGGCATCGGTAAACGCTACCATAGATGGGGTTGTGCGCGCGCCCTCAGAGTTTTCCAAAACCTTAGCTTCTTTGCCTTCCATCACGGCAAAGCAAGAGTTTGTTGTGCCAAGGTCAATACCAATTACTTTATTGCTCATTTTAAATGTTCCTTTAGTTAATTAAAAACAATTTCTAAAAGGTTATATAGGTAACACTTTTTCGTTAAGCAATAGGGTGTGAAATTTTTTTGTGATTTTTTTATAAAGCCCCTACTTTATCGTTAGAAGAAACAAACGCCCAAGCTAAGGAAAGGTGTCTAGCTAGACACCTTTTCTTGAATAGAGGGGAGGTTGTTAGGGCAGGTAACAACCTCGTAAAAACCTAATTATTCATAATAATCCCAATCATAATCCCACCAGCCACCCATACCGCAATTTGACCATACAGGACGAACTTTAAGGTAAGATCCTCGCGTATATTCACCACCACTCTTATCTACTTCATGGTATCCTTTACCCATTGTATAATATCCCCCATCTTCAGCTGTCCAATAATCACCGGTCATACGCGTTCCACCGGCACTTACTATAGCTTTTTGAATCCTCTCATTATCAAGGGCTTCCATATCATAATGCTCCGGTAAATACCATCCTAGCCTTTTATTATTGTAATTATATTGTCCACCTTCTCCATAATTATTTGCTCCATAAAAAGCGCTGTTTTCACCGCAATATTTAATACCTTCATAAGTGCAATATTGATCTTCAGAATCTGTACTAGTGCAATCGTTACAAGGCTCATCCTCAAATGGATTTTGTGGAAAATAGGACGAACCGTCGTAGTCATTATAGGCATCTTCTAAGGCAACCACAGTAACACAAGAGTGATATTTTTCAATTACAATACCAATATCTTTCACCTCTATGTCATAACCATAACAATCTGAGAAGCTCGCGCCAGTCCACGTTTCGCTACATATAAAATTGCTGTTACCTACATAAAAATCATCATTGAAACCAAGACCTGGACAAAGTTTGCTTTTATATTTTTCATAGTAACTTTTATTAAGACAGAAACCTTCTTCTTTATCCCAGTCAGCAACAAGGTCGCTACCACAAGAATTACGCGTGTAATTATTTAAGTCTGCAAAGGCAAAAGGTGCAATGCAGTACAGGTCTTCGTATGTTTCTTTTATACACTCACCATCATCCGATTCATAATAGCCATCATTACAGCTCCAATACCTACATTTATCTGTGGTTTTACCGCAAGCGCTATAGTAGTTATAGCAATAGGCATGATCTGGTACAGAAACGCCACGCGTGTTATCGGTGCAGGTTTTATATTTACCGTTGCAACATTTTGTGGAAAGGGTGCCGGAGCCGGCGTTTGAGGTTGTCCAGGTGCAGTTGCTGTTGGCTTGAGAGGTGTCGCAAGTGCATTTATAGCAAGTGTTGTTACCTGATTTGCCTGTTGATTCACGTGAGGCATAAGAATCGCAACTTGTTGTTGAGGTACTACTTCCCTCAGGGCAAGAGCTTGTCAGGCACGTATTGCTAGACTTGTACCAACCGTCATTGCAATCCCAAGTTTTACACCTTGACGTATCGTTGCAGGCGTTATAATAACCTGTACAATGCGCATTTGCCGGTATAGTTACCGCAGTTGGTATGGTGCAATCCTTATATTTATCGTTGCAACACTGTGTTGAAAGCGAGCCCTCACCTTTGTTAGAGTTTGTCCATGTGCAATCGTTTGCGCTACATTTACATTCGTAGCATTGTTTATCGCCGGAGTAAGAACTTGTCGCAGATTTTGATGCACCATACTTGCCTCCGCTACATTCACTTACATTTGTTGATGTATTCGTTCCATTCGGGCATGCGGCTGCAACACAGGTGTTGCTGTTTACTGTCCACCATGTATCGCACGAATCCAATTTGTGTTTTGTGGTATTCCCTTTTTGACATGTCGTGCAATGTCCATGTGTTGGGCAAGTGGTTAGCGGATACTGGTCACAACTGTTCTCAACGCAAGTATCACCCTGTTTGTACCACCCGCTTTTACAACCCTTAATCTTGAACTTTGTTGTTGTTCCTTTTTTGCAGGTTTCACAACCATTTGCACCTGTCGGACACTCGTTTAAAGTAAACCCTGTACAATCGTTCTCAGCACATGTATTCCCTGATTTCTTCCAACCATCTTTACACGTGTCCACTTTATACATTAGGGTATTCCCCTTTTGACAGGATGAACAATTTGAACTTGTCGTATCACATGATGCTAATGTAAACCCTGTGCAAGGCTTTTCCGTACATTTATAACATTGTGTGTTTCCAGCATAATGACCTG
>CANPYS010000011.1 GCA_947588655.1 uncultured Alphaproteobacteria bacterium
GTCGTTAAAAAATGTTCCACCGGAACATTTTTTTGCCTCCAGCCCCATGCAAGCGCTTGACCCAAGCTGAACGACGTTCCGTAATGTATCAAAATAATAAGTTTTCTTTTAACGGTGCAAGAAGTCTTTCTCAAACGTCATCCTGAGCTTTGCCCGAAGGGCATTCGCGAAGGATCCAGGAAATAAAAAAATCCTTGTTCAGAAAGAGACGTTCCCTGCAAAGCATAGCCAAACACCTTTTGTCCCGTTGCGAAAATATCCATACACCGCTCTTATATAAAATGCAAGCAAAATTTTTATAAATCGTGCAAATTTATTCAAGCGCTTGATGCTATACAAAAAAGTCCAAAAATCAAGCGCCGAAAACAAATTCGGCGCCTGTCATACATTTAGCAATTTTTCCCGAAACGATAAGCGTCTTGCATCGCTTTAGAGCCCTTAATTTCGCCCGCTTGCCATGCACCCACGCCATAGACAATGCCTTTTTCGCGCGCGCCGTCCAAGCAATCTGCCGTAAATCCGCGGAAACCTTCCAGCGCGCGGTTCAGATTTTCGGGGTTATCATCGGCGCAAGTCATAATAAAGTAAAAATCTTTATTTCGCATTTCGGTATATTTCGGCACGGTGCGATCAATCAGGGTTTTCATTTGCCCGTTCATCGCATAAAAATAAATCGGCGTGGCGAGCACAATCACATCTGCGGCAACCATTTTATCCAAAATTTGCGCCATATCATCATTTTGAACGCACCGATGCGCCTCGTTGCAAAAACCGCAACCGCGACAGAAATTGATTTTGTAATCCGAAAGCCAAATTTTTTCCACATCATGCCCGGCTTCTTGCGCGCCTTTCAAAAATTCGTCACACAAAAGGTCCGAGTTGCCGTGTTTACGAGGGCTTGCGGAAAGAATCAGCACTTTTTTAGTCATGATTTATGCTCCTTTTTATAAGTTGTTATATCATATTTTATGCAAAAGGGCAGGCGGTAAGTCAAGCTTTTTTATTGACTCTCAAGCACAAAATTTATAGGCTTTTAAATAGGAGAAGAACCATGGCGAAATCTTTATATTTAAATAAGGTGCAAATGCAGGCGGAGTTGAGCCGTTGCTTGGGGTGCAAACTCAAGCCCTGTGCCAAGGCATGCCCGATTGGCGTAAGCCCGGCAGATTTTATTGCTTTGGCAAAAGCCCAAAGAGAACCTGAGGCGGCACGTCACATTTTAGCGCGCAACCCGTTGGCGGGCATTTGCGGACTGATTTGCCCTGATAAATTTTGCCAAAAGTCTTGCACACGCGGGAACATTGATTTTCCGATTAACATTCCCAAGCTTCAAGCTACGCTGATTTCAAACGCCGCGCCCGATTCGCTTTATGAAAAATTGCCGGCATATAACGGCCGTCAGATTGCTGTCATCGGGGCAGGGCCTGCCGGCATGGCGGCAACAGCGGCGCTCGTCGGGCAGGGGTGCAAAGTAACGCTTTTTGAGGCGGCAGAACGCATTGGCGGGGCGCTCAATTTGATCCCTGAAGAAAGACTTCCCCAAGAGGTTATCCGTCAAGATTGGTCACGGATTGAGGCAAACGGCCGCATCACCTTAAAACTCAAAACCAAAGTGGCGGATTTTAAAGCGCTTTTGAAACAAGGCTTTGATAGCGTGATTGTGGCGACCGGCGCGCCTGTGGTAACGCCTTTAGATATTGCGGGCGAGGCATTAAGCTTGCCGTTTGATGATTATTTGAATGCGCCTGAAAAATATAAGGTTTCAGGGCGAGTCGCGGTTATTGGCGGCGGCAATGTGGCGGCCGATTGTGCCTTAACCGCCAAGGCTCAAGGTGCTTTAAGCGTTGAAATGTTTGTCCGCCGCCGCATTTCAGATATGCGGATTTCAAAAGCCGAATATCTGGATTTGTTGGCGCATCAAGTGGATATTTGTGCCAAAACAAGCCCTGAAAAAATCAGCAAAGATAAAGATGGGCTCACGTTGACTGTCCACCAAAACACTTTCAAAGACGGCAAATGGGAAACCGAACCGAACACATCGCTTGAACTGAAACATTATGATTTGATTATCAAGGCGGTAGGAAGTCGTCCGATAGAATATGAAGAAAATGCGCGCATCATTTTCTGCGGCGATTGTAAAAATGGCACCACGACTGCGGTGGAAGCGGCAGCGTCGGGGCAAATGGCGGCGATGGTGGCGTTTCAAAACATCTTTGAAGAAAGAAAAGCAGTCTAGTCTAAAAAAACAAAAGTAATTGTTGTTTAGAAGTGTCTATCTCATTACCCCCTCACTTATCGTTATTTTGAGGCAATTTATTGCTGAAGAATCCAGTGGAAACAAAACTATCCGAATTGTCATGCTGTAGAGCCTATAAAAACAACAAAAGTAATTGTTGTTTTTTAGGCGACATCACGCGATTGTTAGCTTGCTTTGGTGCCGGCAGGCGCCGATGCAAGCGTTACAGAGCGGTGACCGAAGCGAGTTAGCTTTGCGATTAACGCAAAAGTTACGAGCAAGAAAGTCTATGAGAATCAATGAGTTATCCTCTAAATATGCACAAAAAAAGGTACCTTTAAATGTGCATTTTGTCAAGGGATTTTTTTCAAGATTTTTCAAAAGGTTATTTTCTTGATGAAATGCGCATTTAAACGTACGTTTTTTTGAGAAATGTGTATAGCGGCACATCTAAAGCCGTTTCTTCAAGTTCGGAAAATTCACGTACGTCTATGTACGCTAAAATTTTCCTCGCTTTTGAAACGACTTTATCTGCACCACTCTCCACATTTCTTTGGCTAGAACAAAAGAGGGAAAGTCTCTCTAAAACGTCACTCTGAGTAGAGTTTTCCAAACACCAAAAGTAATTGGTGTTTGGAAAGCGAGATAACGCGTATGTTAGCTTGCGAGGCACTGATAAGCGCCGATGCAAGCGTTACAGAGCGGTGACCGAAGCGAGTTAGTTTTGCGATTAACGCAAAACTTACGAGCAAGAAGGCGAAGAGTCCAGGTGGAATAAAATTAGCTAATTTTTTCCTGGATCCTTCGCGAATGTCCTACGGACAAAGCTCAGGATGACGATTCGGAGGAGTTTGTAATTAAGGAGCAAAGAATGAAGTACGTTTTATTTTTAATAGCAATTTTGCTTTCAACACAGGCGTTGGCGATAAACTGTGCACAAGCGCCAAGTTGTGAAGAATTGGGTTATTCTACTCAAAATAATTCAAACTGTTTAGACGATGGCTATTTAATTTGCCCATTTGATTCGCAATATAAAAAATGCGTCAACTTTAATTGCGAGTCGCTTGGATTTACAAAATCCGAAAAATCAGATTGGTGTGGTAAACTTGCCTTTTGCCCGAACGATAAATCTTACACAGCTTGTAAAGCTCTTTGTGAAATTGGCGATGTGTATTATTCGGACGGCACTTGCGGTTATGCGCAAGATTATGACGCATCTTTAGGTAAAACGCCCGCCGGTGTGGTTTACTATGTTTCTGACGGTGGGCGGCACGGCAAGGTCATTAATTTGAAAAATTTAGGTAAAAATGCGAGTGATAGGTTTAATCCAGCTGATCCTTACAATTCTTCTACACGTTTTGTATGGGGAATTGAAAATGATATTTCTAACTTGGAAAACTGGCATTGTGATAGCTTTAAATCTGCTGCACAAACAGAAAACAGAACGACTGATTTTTGGTCAGCAGGAGAAAATTATACGGACATTATCGCAAGTTATCAAAGCGATGACCTGCAATATCCAGCGCCAGCGGCACGGGCATTTTATCCGCCACAAGTTCAGCCCGATAATCCAATTGTTGGACATGGTCAATGGTATTTACCTACTATCGGCGAACTTATGGATTTGTTCGGATACAATTATCAAGACTTAGGTATAAACACAACGTGCGATAAGATTAAAACAGGAGCAAAAGGAACGACTAAAGAAATTGTCAACAACACTTTAAAAGGCTTAAAGAATAAAAACGTAGATGCTGAAGAGTTTAGTGAAGATAAATATTTATCTTCATCAGAGTATAATGACGTATACTTTTGGACACTTGACATGAAAGACGGGATGAGAGTCTTTCATAGTAAACACTATAGTTTTTACGTCCGAACAAGTCTTGCTTTTTAATTAAGTGGCTACATTTTTTAATGGACTCTTCGGACTTATTACTTATTTTGGTCACCGCTCTGTAACGCTTGCGTGATGTTGCTTTCCGGGAGTAGGAGCAGAGGTAAGCGGCGTTTTTTTTATAAATCCGAATCGGTTGGTTTTAATTTTTCAAGTTCGGCGTAATCGGCGTCATCAAGTTCTTCTGCCGGCACATTATAGTCGCCGTTAAACCAGCGCCCTAAGTCCACATCGGCGCAACGCTTGGAGCAAAACGGACGATATTTATCGTTTTCCGTCAATTCGCCACATATTGGGCATTTATGCGCTTTAACCATTATTTTTCAACCCTGCCCGTGCCTTGGCAAGTGGGGCATTCCTCGGTATAAGTATCTAATAACGACGGACGGCGGCGCTGGCGCAACATTTCAATGTTGCCGGCTTTGCTTAAGCCCAAAACCCTTGCTCTGGACGGATCATCTGCCAAATCAGCCGATAAAATATCCATCAATGAACGCATGTAGCGATATTCAGACGAACCTGCAAAGTCAATCAAAATTTTGCCCGAAAGATTTTTCAGCCTGATTTGACGCGCAATCTCGTGCGCGGCTTCTTCATTCAGGCTGTTAATAGCTCCGCCTTGATGACTGCCGCTATCCACATCAATGGTCACAAAAGCGCGTGTCTGCTCAATGTGAATTTCGCCACCGCTTGCAAGCTTAACGGTGCGTTGCAAAGCCTCCACAATTTCATCTTCCAAGCCAAATTCTTTGAAAGGTTCTGCCTTAAAAACCGCAATCTCCGTACCGGCGGCATTGTTGATTTCTTGCTCCAAGTGATGATCATTTAAAACAATCTTCTTCAAGCTGTCTTTGGAACGGCGAATATATTCATATAACGGATTTTCACGCACATATAGCAAAGCCGGCGCTGTTGCCTGACGCGCTTTAACCCGAATATTTTCATAAATATCCCTAAGTTTGACCATTTCTTCCAAAACATCTTCAATCGGATATTCCACCGCCGCTGTGCGGACTGCCCAGCCCTCTTGTCCCGTGGTATTTTCCCAAACCGCGCTGCGATATTTTTGCGCCAGCGCCTTGTCTTCAATTTTAGAAGAAACATCCACATTCAAATAAAAAGGACGATACACCAAAGTCGTGCCGACAATTTGAATATTGCGCACCACTTTAGCCCCTTTTTCCGCGCGCTTTTCCTGCGTGACTTGAACCACAACACTTTGACCTTCAGACATGTTGCATTCTTTCAACTCAGGTTCCCAAGCGTTTAAAAATGCGTCTTCGCCGTCACCAATATTGACCTTAAAGCCAAACCTGTCATTTGCAAGCTCAATTTTATGCGTAATTTTACCTAAATAAACATTGCCTTCGCCAGCGCGGTTATCATCATACAAATCAAGCTCAGCCAACCGACCATCCGTTAAGGCCGCCAAACGCACATTATTGCCGTTTTTTTCAAAGACTAAAGTATCCGCTTTCATAATATTCCTGCTCCTATTAATAAATTTCTGGTTTCATACAAAGGCAAGCCCACAACACTTGAATATGAGCCAACCACTTTTTGAACAAAACCACCCAACAAACCGTCAATTTTGTAGCCGCAAACGCCAACCCATTCTTGGCTTGCCACATAAGCGTTAATTTCTTCATTGCTCAAACGCTTTATAAAAACCTTGGTTGTTACGCATCGGCTTGAAACGCGCCCGTTTTTATCCACCAAACAAACGGCGCTGATTACTCTGTGATTGCGCCCTGAAAGCATACGCATCACTTTTTCTTGCTCTTCGGGCGTTTTAGATTTTTGAATAATTCTTAAACCAACCGCCACAACCGTATCGCCTGCCAAAATATTTTCATGGGGGTGCTTTTGCGCCGCCGCCAAAGCTTTTTCCAGTGCCATACGCTTGACATAAGGCAAAGGGCGCTCGTGCAAATGCGTTGATTCATCAATATCAGCAGGGGCAACAAGCTTGGGTTGATAGCCAATTTGCTCTAAAAGACGCAACCTATCCTTTGAACCGGACGCTAATATAAAGTCTTTAGAAGGCATTTTAAGCTTCGTCGTCGTAGGTTTTTTCCATACGCTCATGGCGTTCCTGCGCTTCAATAGAAAGCGTTGCAATCGGGCGTGCTTCCAAGCGCTCCAGACCAATCGGCTCGCCAGTTTCTTCGCAATAACCATAAGTGCCGTCTTCAATGCGCTCTAAGGCCTCATTAATCTTTGAAATCAGCTTTCGGGCGCGGTCTTTGGTGCGCAAATCAAGTGATTTATCCGTTTCAAGCGACGCACGATCAATTTCATCAGGTTGATTTAAGCCACCTTGTCGCAAATCGTCTAAAGTATCTTCAGATTGCTCCACCAAAGATTTTTTCCACTCCAAAAGCTTTTGGCGAAAATATTCAAGCTGCATATCGTTCATATACTCTTCCTTGGCGGAAGGCTTGTAATCAGGGGGTAATATAATAGAATCAACCATTGATTTTCTCCTTTTTCAAATTTTTACCAAACTAGCATTACATACTTCTGTTTTCAAGCTCTTTCTGAATATAAATCACAACTTAACTAATTAAAATACCACGTTATGACATTGTTCTCTTCTTTGCAGGCCTTACCGACATCTGAAATTTGAGCTGGCAACAACAGCGCTTTATCGCCTTTGTTTTTCTCAGAAGTAATTTTTTGGCCAATATCTGAGTTATCAGCATAAGAAAACCGCCAAACCCATAAATCTTTATTAATTTGAAGCGCATTTAAATCTGAACCATCGTCAAACACCCAAACTTTTGCGCCTAACTCTATGCAGGCATTTTGCGGCACATCAGAAAATGTGATGTGAAACATCTTGGCAACACCATCCGCATCTTTATCGGCGGCAACTTCTACCTGACCGCCAAAAGCGTGCGTTCCGTCGCCTTTACAATCGTTCTTCTTATTCGGGACAAGGCCCGCCGGTCCAATGCCCTCTTCACATAAAATTTTTAAGCTCACATCAGAATAATCAGGCGCGGCAACAAAGCGTTGCGACACCGCCTTTTTTAAATCTGTTATTTCTTGATTAATACGCCCCATACGGTATTTGCCCAACACACTGTTGACTAAACCTGCCGCCGCCATGGTTACCAAAATCATAATCATAATGTACGAAATGGCTTCAAACATCGTGCGTCCGCTTTGGTTTTGATGTAAAAATCTTTGCATTTTACCCTCCGTTTCGTTTGATTATACCACTTTTAAAAAAGAATTTGCAATATTTACTTTATTTTTTCAGAAATTTATTTATGATAACAACTGAATTTAATTTGAAAGTGAGAGGTTTATAATGAAAAAATTCTTTTTACCTGTGACTTTGAGTGCTTTGTTTCTTTCCTTAAACGCATACGCCGCCGATACAAACGTCTATACGCCGTATATCGGGCTTGATTATACTTATGCGCATCTTCATGCCGATACCGTTAGCCCCAACAATCAGGGCGCGGCCTTTAACCTCGGCACACTCTATAATGACTATTTCGGAACAGAACTTTTTGTGGCAAAAACCGCCGATGATCATAAAAATACAGCCTTTGGCAAGCTCAAAACATCTTATTTTGCCTATGGACTTGATGCCACGGCTTATTTGCCCTTAGGTTGTTTGCATACCTTTGACTTGTTTGCTAGCCTCGGCATCGGCGAATATGTTTTTGATTATAAATTAAGTGCTCAATCTAAACATGACAACACCGGTTTTGGATATAGATTTGGCGGTGGATTGCTTTATCATTTCAGCGAGCATTTCAGCCTTCGGGCGGCGGCACGCTATGTGAATGTTGACCATGTGTCTGATGTTCGCCGCATGGTGGAATATAGCACCGGAATCCGTTACCATTTTTAAAGGAGAATAATTTATGTGGAAAAAATTTGCTCTATGCAGTGTTTTTGTTATTCTGATTTTGGTTGTTTTGTATGGGCTTAAATATTACTTTACGCCCTCCGATGAACCGCTAGATCAAAACACTCCTGTTGAAAATGTTGTGTTTTCTTATGATGTTTCGTCACTTTCTAAAACCTGTCAATCGCAAAGCGCTATGATTTGCGCCGTTGAAAAAGCTGTTAAATGCACGCTGAACCCCGATTTTGATGGTTGCCGGAAAGCAAGACTGCCTAAGTTTATCTTTATGAATGACGAATCGCTTGGTCGGCCGACAAAAATGAGCTTTCAAGCCGTAAAAGTTAAGCCCCTCTCGTCCGATTTGGTGGAAATCCACACGCGCAGTACATGTGATGGCAATTGGTTTGGCCTTTGCCAAGGTTATGTGATTTATGTGCTGGTACCAACGAAGAAAGAAGGGGAGTGGCGCGTGAAAGACGTATACGCCATGACCGAATAAAAGGGAACGCGTATAACCGCTCATCTAGAGGCGTTTTTGCGGGTCTCGCAAAATTCATGTACCTCTTTTGTACACTAGAATTTTGCTCCCCCTTAAAACACCTCTATCTAAACGGTTCTCCGCATTCCCTAGAGGTATGGAAAGCCATCTAATGGGCGCCTAGAGCAATTTTGAGCTCAAAAGTGTCCTCATGTACGTCTATGTACACTGCGGTACTTTTGAGCTCAAAATCACTCTAATCACCTCATTATCTGCGTTCCTATGTTTGTATGCAAGAATAAGGATTTGCTTTAAAACGCCAAGCTCGCACGGACAAAATTAAAATCTTCTCTTTGGGCAGGATGCCTGTCACCGGTTGAAATATGGATTAACCATGAAATTTGTTCTTTTAACTCTGTCGATGACCAGTAATAAGCTTCCGTCAACTCTTCAGCTTGCACATTTTTATCTTTCAAAGCCCTTAGCGTGTTGTTGACAAGCGTCTTCGTCTTTCCCGTTGCGCCTGATATTCCATTATTGGCGGTTATAAGGCTGTTATCATAACCATACAGATCCATCAACTCGCCAAGCGCGGGCAAATACCATTTCCCTTGACCCACAATCGAATTTTGCTTATCAACATTTGGTGGATAAAAAGCATGTGCCGCCCGAGCGGCGTGCGGAACACAATATATATAGTAATCATCCGTATCCTTTTGCTTATCACAATCAGGTGCCTTTGCCGCCAGAATCGTGGCTGTATTTCCTTGACCATCATACAAGTCCGGATCATAGGCTTTCAATTTATCAACAAGTTCCCCACCATAATTCGTCAAACCCGGAACATCATAGGCATAATATCCCCAATGAAAAGAGCCCAAAGCTTTAGAATACGGATTTTCAGGATCAAAATCCAAGGTTTTGCTTATTCTCCCTAAATTATGCAAATTTATTACTTTGCCACCACCAGTACAATCGGTGTAATAAACCACACCAACCGCAACTTTATCTTCGGTGTAATCTTTGACATCGCCACACGAACCATCAGCATAAAAGACATCGCCGATGTTACAACGCGGCTTAAGACAGTTGCAAGCCGTATAAGAAGAATCTTGCGGACAAGTAATAATTTCAGAACACCAACCTGATTTTTCAGATGATGTAAAACCTAATTTTTCACAATCAGGCTGTAAACATTTTTTATAGGAAAAGTCAAACGGACATAGGATATAGCCGTCATCGGCACATTGTGGATCATTATCTTTGGAATAATTTAACTCCTCACAGGTTGGTTGCCTTTCACAATTCAGCGCCAACGCCTGACTTGAAAACAAAATTGCTATTAAAAATAAAACGTACTTCATTCTTTGCTCCTTAATTACAAACTCCTCCGAATCGTCATCCTGAAACGACCCCTAATGTCATGCTGAACTTGTTTCAGCATCTCTTTTTATGAGATCCCAAAACAAGTTTGGGATGACCTTTGAGAATCTTTCTCAAAAAAACGTACGTTTAAATGTTCATTTCATCAAGAAAATAACCTTTTGAAAAATCTCAAAAAAATCCCTTGACAAAATGCACATTTAAAGGTACGTTTTTTTGCACACATTTTATGGATAAGTTGTTGATTTCCCTATTTCTTTTTTTGTCATGCTGAACTTGTTTCGGAATCTCATCAAAGAGATGCTGAAATAAATTCAGCATGACAAAGAGAAAATATAGCTATCTGGGAATGCGGAGAACCGTTTAGATAGAGTGAAAAACAAAGCGGTCAAAATTCTAGTGTACATAAATAGTACATGAATTTTGACCGTTCTGCAGTTTTTCGCTCTAGATGAGCGGTTATACGCACTCCCCCTGCCAGCTAGACGTCTTTCCCTTATTTAAGCGGCTTTAACTGATACTTCAGATGAGCCAAGTTCTTCTAGTACCATCTTCTTTAAGGCCACATTATCCGTTTTTCCCGTTGCCAAAACAGGAATAGATTCTTTGTGCAGAATAACACGCGGTAAAAACAGCTCCGACATGCCGTTGTTTTTAATATAATCGTGCAAAACGTCCGATTCTACTTTCGGGTTATTGGTCACAAGAACAATCTGCTCCCCTTTGCTTTCATGCGGCACGGCCACAACGCCGTAATTAAACTCGGCGCCCATCCATTCATAGGCTTTCATCACCATTTCCTGCACGGCATTTAAGGAAACCATTTCCCCGCCTATTTTCGCAAAACGCTTAATGCGGTCTTTAATGTAAACAAAGCCGATTTCATCAATTTCCACCACATCACCGGTATGATACCAACCACCTTCCAAAGGCACAACCACCCCGGGGTTGTCAGGCATAATGTAGCCGGTCATAATGTTCGGACCTTTCACCACAAGCTCGCCGCCTTTTTCAATGCCGGGGACGGGCTCAAGGCGATATTCAATCGCGGGCAAAAGCTTGCCGATAGAACCAAAACGGTTGAAAATGCGGTTATTGGCGGTCACAACAGGCGAGCATTCCGTAGCACCATATGCTTCCATCATACGCACGCCCATGCGCTCCATCCAAATATTGCGCGTATCGCGTTTCACAGCTTCCGCCCCACCGTACATAAAGCGGACATTATGGAAGTCGTACGGGTGAGCAATCTTACCATAGCCCCTGAAGAACGTGTCTGTGCCGAGCATAACGGTTGCCGAAAGCTCATAAACAAGCTCGGCAACAATGCGGTAATGCAAAGGCGAGGGATATAAAAACACGCGCGAGCCCTCAAAAAGCGGGAAAAGCGTGCCGACCGTGAGCCCGAAACTATGGAACATCGGCATCGCGTTAAACATTAAATCTGTTTGATTAAGCGTTTCCAACGATGCCATTTGCTTAATGTTTGCCATAATGTTGGCATGACTTAAAACCACGGCTTTCGGTGCGCCCTCGGAACCCGATGTAAACAAAATCACAGCCTCTTTGTTCCCGCCGATTTTATGCGGCACGCGCTTGATTTTATAACGCAAAAACGCATTAATCTTATCCCAAAGGCAGATTTTTTTAGCCAAAGACTCCAAGTAAAACACTTCCACATTATTGGCTTTTAATACATCAATAACTGATTCAAGCTTGGCGGTTTTGATAAAGGAAAGCGAAGTAATCACAAGCTTAACCTGCGCCGTTTTGCACATGGAGACAATGTTTTTAGCCCCGACCGAAAAGTTAAGCATAACGGGCACGCGCTCATAAGCCGAAAGCCCAAAAAATGTGCAGACATTGGCAATGACATTCGGCAACAAAATGCCCACGCGTTCAAAATGAGAGGTTTTTCTTTTAAAAAACTTGCCCAAAACAAAAGACTTCACAATCACGTCTTTAAACGAGTTCGGTTTGCGGTTAATATCTTCAATCACGCGCGGACGCTTAAAGAAAAAGCCCTTTTTGGAATAGACTTTGGAAGTTTTCATCAACTGCGCAAAAAGCGAGATTTTCGGGTTATAATTAATTTTAAAGTGCATATCGCGCAAAATCTGATAAACTTCATTGCTGATGTGGTCGCGTTGGCGGCGGAGTTCGTCTTTAAGCTTAAAGGGACGCGGCGCCCCGACTGTAATTTTAATTTTGGGCAAAGGTCTGTGTGGCAGTTTGCCTGTTGTGCGCGAAAAATAACCATATTGCGGACCGTCAATCCACACTGGAATAATTGGCGCTTTAGATTTATCAGCCAACAACCCCGGGGCTTCATAAATCTTCATCAGACCGCCGTTTTCAGTCATACGGCCTTCCGCAAATATCACAACCAAACGGCCGCTATCAACCTTGGCAATCATATTTTTCAAGTCGCTTGGTTCAATCGGGTTAAATAAAACAACATCTGCATAACGCATCAATGAACGTATCCAATGCCGACGATATAAATGCCCGTTTAAAGCAAAAACAGGATTTCCAGGCAAAAAGGCATAAAGCATCACAGGATCTAAATAAGATACATGATTGCACACATAAACGCCTTTGTAAGGCAGTTTTTTCAAATCAAAGTCAATTTGACAGCGAACTTTAAAAATATAGAAAAACGTACGTAGAAAAAGCTTAAATAGATTATTCAAAATCGTTCTCCGTTGTTACAGATATAACAATTTGTATCTTAAGGGTGTATTTTTGTAAAGCTAAAAAATGGTTTAATACAACGTTTGCAACAAATTTAGATATAACATATTGTTTTTGCATAATTTTTTAAATTTTATGGACAAGAAACCGCTTAAAGTGTTGCATTCTGATAAAATATTATGTATACAAGTCCGGTAACATATTATGTACATTTATGACAATTATGCCGAAAATGTTACAAAATATAATAATAAAAAAATACAAAGGCATTTCGCATATTATGTTGCTTTGGATTAACAACAGAAGTGAAAAATTTATGAAAAAACTTTTGACATTAACAGCGTTGGGAACAGTAATGATTGCTTCCAACGTTTACGCCGCAGGTTTTCATTTGCGTGAGCAATCAGCCGCGGCACAAGGCAACGCTTTTGCCGGCGCAACAGCCGGTGCTGAAAATGCGTCTTATTCTTATTTCAACGTGGCCGGCTTAACACGCCAAAAAGGCACGCAGTTAAACTTGGGCGCCACCTACATTGCCCCGAAAGCGCAAGCTTCCGAAGTATACGGGAGTAATAAGGATGGCAAGACGGAACGCGGCTCGGACATCAACAACATTGTGCATGCCTCTTGGGCGCCAAATATGAACATTTCGCACCAAATTAATGAAAAAGCTTTTATCGGCTTGGGCTTAAACGTGCCTTTTGGGATGATTACAAAATATGACCGCGATTGGGCGGGTTCGGATCATGGTATTACCTCTAAGGTGAAGGCTATTTCCGCAACGCCAATGTTTGCTTATAAGGCAACCGACAAACTTTCGTTGGGTGCAGGCTTACAAATGCAATATGTCAAAGCCAGATTAACTAATACAGCTCAGAATAGGATGATTGGAACAGCAATGGAAGGAGATGCCTATGATTTAGGTTATGCCTTGGGCGCTTTGTATGAGTTCACACCTCAAACCCGCGTGGGCTTGGCTTATAGAAGTGAAGTCAAACACAAATTAAGTGGCGATATTTCAGGTCCGACAACCATGACGTTCCTTAACCAAGATATCAATGCACGTTTAACAACGCCGGCCATGCTTTCCTTGGGCGTGTATCATGAAGTGAACGACAAGTTGGCTTTGATGGCGGAATATCAACGCGTGTTCTGGAGCTCATTTGCCAAGTTGACGATTGTTGGTGAAGAAACACAGAATCCTCAAACGAAAAACAATGTTTTATCAAGCGTGAATGAAAGTTGGCGCGATACAAACTTTTATGCCATCGGTGCCAGTTATCAGCTTGATAACCAATGGAAGTGGCGTTTGGGCTTGGCCTACGACCAAAGCGCTGTTCGTTTGCAACACCGCACGCCGCGTATTCCGGATTCGGATCGCGTGTGGTACTCCACAGGTCTGAATTATCAATATTCTGACCGCTTGAGCTTTGATGTGGCATATACCTACATTTATGCGCATGATGCTCATCTTGATACAAACTTAACAGGTAATACTGGTAGCCATGCAACGGCAACGTATTCTAACTCGGTGCAGTTGTTCGGGTTGTCGCTGAACTACAAGTTCTAGGAAAACCTCAAGCCAAACCCCGTGCCGTAAAAAAGCGCGGGGTTTTTTGTGTGTCAGCAAAAAAATGCCTTGCGAAGCTTAAAACAACGCTTATATTAAAATAAAGGAGATTTTTAATGAATGTTTTTCAAAAACTGAAGCGTTGGCAAGAAGCCGGCCTTTTGACAACGGTTGAAGCTGAAAATATTATAAGGTTTGAAAACAAAAACGCCAAGCCTTATTTGATTTACGGCTTGTTTGCTTTGGCTTTGTTCTGCATTGGCTTAGGAATTGTTTCGTTAGTGGCGGCAAATTGGGCGCTTATTCCCAAAAACTTAAAACTAGGCGCTGATTTTACATTGCTCATCGGTTGCGGCGCATTGCTATGGAATGCTTATCGGCAAGGAATAAGAAGTCTGTTTGAACCGCTTTTGATTTTGTTTGAACTTTTGCTTTTGGCTTCAATCGGTTTAATCGGGCAAATTTATCATTTAACGCCCGATTCTTTAACGGCATTTTTCTTTTGGTCGCTTTTAAGCTTTCCATTATGGTTTTTTGCTCAATGGAAAATTGTCCCTTTTATGGGTTTGCCAATATTGTCTTTTTCTTTTTTAGATTTTGTGTATGCGCACGAACATTGGCTCGCGCTATGGAACTTGGCTGAAAAGGCTTGGCCGGCATCAGTCCCGCTGATAAGTTTGCAACTAACTTGTCTTTTAAGCATTGTTATTCAAGAAATAGCACCTGAAGGCGGATTGAAAAAAGCTCTTGATTTTTGGTTGGCTGTGGCGTTTGGCGTTTTTATCTATGCTTTAGACAGAGGTTATGCCTTTAATCCGTCCTTTGGCGTACTACCGATTGTCCCAATTTCTTACACTTCTGTTTTTGCTTGGTTATTTAGTTTTGTTCTTGTTCTAACAGCTTTAGAAACTTATTTGATAAAACGTTGGAATCAAGGTTGGTTGTTAGGGGCGCTAATTGTTTTAATTATTATCGGCGCTTTAATTCATCTGCCTTTGGTTTTATCCTTGGCGGCGTTATTGATGGTTGGCTTAAGAGGTTATCAAAAAGGGTGTTTATCGTGGATAAAAGGCGTCCTCTTTTTGGCAGGCTTGCGCCTGTTGGCGCTTTATTGCCATATTTTTGAGGGCTTGCTTCAAACAGGTTTGAGCCTAATTGCGGGCGGCTTGCTGTTGTTGCTGTTGGTTATCTTTTCAATAAAGATAAATGCTTGGTTAAAAAGGAGAATACCGCATGAAAAATAAGCTTTATATTCTTGCTTTTTTCATTCTTTTGCCGATTGTGATTTTAGCATCTTGGAGTATTGTATTGCAAAATGCGCAAATGACACCATTTGTAACAATTGCCGTGGAAGGTTTTGATCCACGCGATTTGTTGTCAGGACGCTATATTTATCTGCATTTGAATTGGGAGAAGACCGATTGCAAGCAGTTTTTAAACAAAATTTGCCCGAGGGAAAAATTTGAAACGGCTTATCGCTATTATTTACCTGAAACAGACGCGGATAAGCTTGAAAAACTTATGCTTGAGAAAAATCCCGCGCTAGATTTGACCTTTTCATATTCAAAAGGTGAAACGCCGCGTATTCAAAACCTTTTAATTAATGGAATTGAATGGGAAAATTGGCTCAGCCGATTTTAATTTCAGCCGATTTTTCACTAAAGCGCAAGCTAAGCTGAACGCCAGCCACTTCTAAAAGCGCCGACATATAAGCAAGAGGCGCGGCCAAAGCGGGGTTGTCTTCAGGAATTTTGCCCTCTAAAATATTTTGCAACAAAACAAGTTTGGATTCGGATAACGCCGATTCGGAATCGGCATTGACAAAGAGCGCGTTATCTTTTTCCTGAACGCTCAAACGACCGCCGCGAATAAAAACATCGGCAAGCGTCATTAAAGATAACAAAATCATTTTATAAAGGGCAGGGGTTTGCACCTTAAAATCAAGCGTCAAAACATTGTTGCGTCCACCCAGTGTTTGCAGATAGTTAGAAGCAATTTGCGCCACGTCATTTATCGTCTGCGGCGCGGCATTGCTTAAGCCAAAAGCAAGCCTAAAAAATTTGAGCCGAGCAGATAATGTAAAAGCGCTTGTTTGCAAAATTGGCTTGACATCGGCTAAAGAATCGTCTTCTTCCAAAAGCTCCACGGCATTAGAAACCGCGCCAATATTGCCAATTAAATCGTGGCTAATGCGCGTTGTGATGAGTTCTGAAAGAATATCAGAAGAAAAATGTGTCATTAAAACTCCTAAAAAGTATAAACATCTGTATTCATAAACCGTTGGTCTTCACGCGACATTCTTGTAAAATCAAGCTCACGAAGCAAAGGATCTTCCAACAAAAGGCGTCCCGTTTCGCCTTTCATATACGCCTGATTGCCGCCCAAGCCCCAAATGACATCTTCTTTGTTGTCTGGTGCGCCGTATTTTTGATTAATTTTTTTCCAAAAATCATAAACCTTAATGTTGCGCAGATAACGAGCTTTGGCGCTATTACCAGTTACATTCGCGGCCTCAGATTGATAGGTGATTTTATAAATTTTGTTACCGCTGAAAGAACTTGTTAAATAAACATGAACAGTTTCTTGCGTATCATACTTATTAAATTGCGCCTCTGAAATAAACTGATAGCCACCCTCTTTAGCAAGTTTGATCACGCAGTTTTCAAGGCGTTCATAGCCGATGACACCTTGATTGCGACACATATCTTCCCCGCGCCAACGGATAAAATTCGGAATATCCATTTTTTGAGTGGTTTTGCGGTAACCGCGTTGCAAAAGAGCCTGTTCCGCCTGCTCATAAGACATCCGGAGCATCACGCCGGCAATATTAAACACAGAAGCGTTTGCATGAGGCGCAGACGGCGCTAAATTTGCGGACGGCTTTTCATCGTCACGGCCACCAAAGCCCACTTTCTGCGAGGCAGTATCAATCAGCTGATGCAACCAGTTGCCGCTTTGAGGTGTTTCAAAATCCTGAATTTCAACAGAGGCATTGTTTTTAAGGTTTTTAGTCAGCGATTGTGATGTATTCACACGCGGTTCTTCTGTTTCTTGTGCAAAAGAAACGGAAGTCGCGAGCAAAGTAAAAAAACAAGCACTTATAATACAAAAACGCTTTTTATTCATCGCTAACCTTATCACTACAAACCCATGTTAAGCCTGCAGGCTTAAAAAAGATTTAATAAAAGGAATTTTTTAGTGTTTACATTTTATTGAAAATAACATACAAACCTTTTATCAGAAAGTAAAGGAGAAAAATGCCCAAAGTTCATATTATCGGAGCAGGGCTAGCCGGTTCAGAAGCGGCGTGGCAATTGGCGCAAAGAGGGATAAAGGTTAAAATTTCTGAGATGAAACCGCAGAAATTTTCGCCGGCGCATAAAAGCCCTTATTATGCGGAGCTGGTTTGTTCAAATTCGCTCCGTTCGGATGATGCTTGCCATAACGCTGTCGGTCTTTTACATGAAGAAATGCGCCGCGCCGATTCGCTCATTATGAGCTCGGCAGACGCTAACAAAGTGCCGGCGGGCGGTGCTTTAGCGGTTGACCGTGAAAAGTTTGCCGCAGAGATTACACAAAAACTCCGTTCTCATGAAAATATTGAGATTGTTTCAGAAGAAATCTGCGCGTTGCCAGATAAAAATGATGATATAACCATTATAGCGACAGGACCTTTAACTTCTGAAATGTTGCTTAAAAATCTTCAAGAAAAAATTGGCGGGCAATATTTGTCCTTTTATGATGCGATTGCGCCTGTTGTGTTTAAGGAAAGCATTGATATGGACAAAGCGTGGTATCAGTCGCGTTATGACAAAGGCGACGGGAAAGATTATATTAATTGTCCCTTGAACAAAGAAGAATATGATAATTTTGTAGATGCTCTATTAAGTGCGCCACAGGCAGAATTTCACGAATTTGAAAAAGAATCTTTTTTTGACGGTTGCTTGCCAATTGAGGTTATGGCGCAAAGAGGGCGAGAAACGTTGGCTTTTGGGCCAATGAAACCGATAGGGCTTCAAAATCCGCACAAAAGTGAAAAACCCTATGCGGTGGTGCAATTAAGACAAGATAACAAGGAAGATACTTTACGCAATATCGTTGGCTTTCAGACAAAGCTTAAACATGGCGCACAAGCTGAAGTCTTTAGGCTTATTCCAGCGCTTGAACACGCCGAATTTGCGCGCTTTGGGGGCATTCATAAAAACACATTTATCAATAGTCCGATTTTACTTGATTCTTACTTGCGACTGAAAGCGCAACCTGAGTTGATGTTTGCCGGACAAATAACCGGTTGTGAAGGCTATGTTGAAAGCGCTTCAATAGGCTTGCTCGCGGGTTTGTTTGCCTGTGCGCTTGTACAAGGCAAAACGCCTGTTTTGCCGCCACGTGAAACAGCACTTGGAAGCATGTTGGCACATTTAAGCGATATAAAAGCCGATTTTCAGCCAATGAACATCAATTTTGGGCTTTTCCCGAATCTGGAACCTGTTGAAACAAAAACGGGCAAAAAACGTTGGCTCAAAGGGACAGAGCGTAAAGAGGCTTATGCGAAGCGAGCGCTTGAAAATTTGGATATTTGGCTTGAAAAAATCCGTCCTTGACAAAATAAAATTTTAAGTGTATGGTGCAAAAACTTCGGAACAACTAGAAGGACGAAAATGAGTTCGTTTGGAAAACTGGTCAGAAAATCAAACACCTCGTTGTTTTGGTGCATGCAAAGCCTGCCAAAAGCAAAGCGTGAGGCAATTTATACATTATATGCTTATTGTCGCCACCTTGAAAACATTATTGAGGGAAATATGCCAGTGCAAGAAAAAGAAGAGCTTTTAACAGCTTGGCATGAAGAGCTTGAAAATATTTATGAAAAGAAAGTCCCCAAAACAAATGTCGGACGTAAAATTTATAAAAATTGTATGCGGTTTAAAATTAAAAAGCAAGATTTTAGCGAAATTTTAAAAAGTGCTTTGCTTGATTTCCCCAAACCACTTCAAGCGCCTGATTATGAAACCTTAAAGCGCTTTGGGTACGGAACAATGGAAATTCCGCTTTATATTACCTTGCGCATTATTGGCGACTTGCCTGAAGAAAAAATGCGCACTTTAGCCAGCAGTATGGGCGAGGCAATGCAAATGACGAACATTTTAAAAGATGTTAAGGAAGATGCTCTAGACGGGCATTTATATATGCCTATTGAAATTTTAAAAGAATGCCACATTTCTGATTTAAAACCGCAAAATGCCATTACAGAAGCCAATCTAAGTTGTGCGCGTGAAAAATTAGCTAAAGTGGCGGAAAAAGATTTTAAGAAAACCCAAGAATTGCTTTTTGGACTTAAAACCAAACAAACGCGACCTTTGAAGTTCATTTATTATGTTTATCGGCGCTATTTTGATATTATGCGCCGCCGTGGTTGGGAAGTTATATCGCCGAAGCCTGAGTTAAAGCTAAAAGATAAACTTTCCATTGCTTTTAAGACTTTTCTTGATAAATAATATATTGTGTGGAAACAAAAGAAAATACTTTATGTCATAAAATAATCCCTTATGCTTTAAAAAGGATAAACAGCATAAGGAATGATTAATGAAATATACAAAATTAACACTTGTTTCGGCGCTTTGCCTTTTACCGCTCATGACCGCGCAGGCGGAGGAAATTGCTCCTTCAGTTGATGAAGCATCTGAAAGCTCTTTGAAAGCCAACTTGAAACGTTTGGCATTGGAATATAATCAAAATAGCGTCAGCAATAAAGATGAAGATGACGATTATCCTGGAACATTTAATTCTGATGAACAGGAAAATATCACGTTTTTATTTGACGGCAACATTGAATATGCCACCAATACAATGGTTTGGCTCAACAGTTTGTTTATGGAGTATGGCAAAAGCAAAACGACTGAAAACGGCGAAACCACGGACAGTGAAAATGCCGATAAAATTTTGCTCACGACCGATTACACGCATAAAGTATGGAAATTGGAAGAAGGGATTATCGGACCTTTTGTAAGCTTAGGTTACCAAACGGAGTTCACCACCTTTGAAGGTGCGGATGGCGATGATTATCGTACACAAATTTTGCGTGCCAAAGCCGGTATGAAACTTTATGAAGGCAAGCACTTTAAAGAGTTGTACGCCGCTCTTGTTGAAGAAGCTGATTTTACCTATGGTAGCGCGATTATGAAAACCGGTGCAGAAGTCGGTTATCAGTTTGAGTATGAGTTGCGCGAGGGTGTCAAGTTTGTATCTGACGGCTATTATCGTCGGTTTTTTGAATATGATAAGTATGAACGGACTGATTACGAGTATGAGGCTGAAACAAATAACCGCATTGATGTGGCGATTGTTAACGGCTTTTCATTTGCACCGTTTGTGGATTACCATAATGCCAAAACGCGTGGTGCTAACAAGAGTCGCGCCGATACAACGGTCGGTATTGCTCTTGGTTACAACACAAGTTATCAATTCTTCTAGAAAGAGCCCCTTCGGGGGCTTTTTTTAGTTTTGGAAAAAGCATAATTTATACTTGAATCAAAAGCTTATCTGTTTATATTTAAGTTAGTGAAGGAGAAAGTTATGAACAAGTTGTTTTTAAGTGGTTTGGCATTAGCGTGTTTGCCTTTTGCAGCATGGGGACAAACAAATAATAAAGCGGCGGATTTAAAAAATGCAGATGTTCTGCCGATTATTCGCGATTCTATCAGTGCGCCGGCACTTAAAAACTTAACAACACCGGAACAGGCATTTTGTTATACGGTAGATACGGCAGAACCTGATGAGGACGGCTATTTAATTGACGGTATGGCGGTTACGGGTTTTTGCGGTATTTTAAGCGCATCAGAAATGTCCTTATTTTCAGATCAATTTTTAAGTCGTGAGGAAAACATTTCAAGCACTGTGGCAAATTGCCTAATCAAACCGCGCATTATGTTGCGTTTTGTGCGTGGGGTTGATTATACGGACGTTTTGTTTTCATCGCCTTGTCAATCTTTAACGGTATTTTATGCCGGACAGATAAAATCATACAACTTTGCACCTGCTGCTGAAGTCGTAGACGTTATTATTGATGCTTACGAGAAAAAGAAGATGAATTTTATCTCACCTTCTTTGCTCAAGCAGGTTTTACCGATAGGTGTTCCGCAAACCGATGAAGACCGTAATTTGATCAGACAAACAACTGTTAAACAGCCTGTGCGTAACTGGACGGTAAATGAACCGACAAAGACACCAGAGCAGAATATATCCCCCAAAGGTTGGAATCGGTTGAATTCTGCAAATAAATCTTAAAAAAAAGTCCCAAAGATTAACTTTTGAATTTTTTATAAAGCTCTTTTTGAAAGCATAAATATGCCTTCTGAAGAGCTCTTGAAGTTTTTTTAAATTCTTGAGTTTCAAATATTTTGATAAGCCTATAAAAGTTATTATTAATATATTTTAAGGATATATAGTTTTCATAGTTATCAAGTTTTTTCATTTTATTTTTCCTTATCTCTTGACATTTTCAATTGGATTGGGTTTATATACATATAACACTTTATATATAATTTTGGAAAAAAGAAGAATCTAATTTCATATGGTAGGTATATAAAATGGGGATGAATATTAAAGAAGCACTAATTAAAACAAGGCAACTTCTGTGTTTTGAATCAGCTATCAGATATGGTTCAATTTCAAAAGCGGCCGAAAAAAGTTTTATGAAACAATCAAATTTATCTGTACAGATTAAAGAATTGGAAGATGAAACAGGCGAACATTTAATTAACCGTATTCATAATGGGGTTAAATTAACTGAAGCCGGCAAAGAGGTTTATGCTCTTGCGTGTGATTTGTATAATGTGATTAACAAATCAACGAGCATAAATACAAAAGCTTTTCATATGTCGGGAGGGATTAAGCTCTGGACAAGTGATGGCCTAGGGGCTGGCTATATCTCAGAATGTTTGCCAGAGTTTTGCATGGCTTATCCGAATGTGAACATTGAAATTTGCTGTTCTTTAGAAATGCCCATGCAGGATCAGTTTGATATGGCTGTTATTTATGAAGAGCCAAAAGATTCCGGTTTAAAGGTTGTCGGTAAATACGATTTAAAATTCGGCCTTTTTGCTTCCAAGGCTTATTTAGCTAAATGGGGTTATCCAAAGAATCTGAAAGATTTGCAAGAGAATCATCGTATATGCACCAAAGAAAACTATTTGAGCGTTTGGCCGAAATGGCGGGAATTTATACAAGGTTCACATTATGTGTCTGCGCGTACAAATTCGTCGTCAATGTTGCTCCAATTAGTAAAAGACGGCATCGGAGTCGGGCTTTTGCCAATCGGGACGGCGACAAAGGAAGAAGGCTTGATGCATATTTCTAGGATAAATATAAACCTACATCATAAGTTTTGGATTGTGATTAGGGAGGAAATCCAAAATATTGATAAAGTAAAGCTTTTGGTAGATTATATTAATAATGCATCTCAGAAATTATAAATTGCGCTAAGTTGACAGCCGCTTTTTGATGAGTAGAACAAACCCATATACTCTGTTCAAAGTTTGAGCCGAGGTTGTTTTGGACACAAATCAATTCATCGGCATTTTGAGGCGCTGTATAATCTACAAAAACATCGGCTTCTGCCACAGATGTACAGAAGACAAGAGTAATGTCTGGATTTTTTTGGCAAAAGGACTTTAAGTTTTTGAATTTCAAGTTTTGAGGAAGATACAAATTGAGAATTCCCGATTGATTTTGACGTTTAAGCTTTTGAGCACAAAAATCAAAGCTTTTTTCGGCATTTGAGATAAGCTCTGCTAGTTTTAAAGCTTCTGAAGTTGGCTCAAAACCTCGTGAACTACGCTTAAAAAGTTTTCTTGTTGTCATTATTTCAAGATTTTGAATAATCTTACTTAAATTAGAGGGCTTTATGCCATTTTTTTCGGCCGCGGCACTAATTTGTTGTGCGGCGACAACCTCTTTAAAGTAAAGTAAATCGCGGAACAGCGTGGTTTTTGACTTAACCGACATTTTTTAAAATCCTCAAAACTTATTGCCCAAAATATATAGATACTTATTAAAGTAGTACATTTCCAATTAAAAGGAGTCAAGCTATAATGAATAATTATGAATAGTAGGCTTGAAATAAAAATTGTAACTTCCGACGATGACTATGACAAGGCCATGAACGTGCGGCGAGCCGTATTTGTCCATGAAGAAAAAATACCTGAAAGTAAAGAATTTGACGGCAATGATCATTGCGCGACACATGTGCTAGCACTTTTAGATGACAAGCCAATCGGGACAATGCGCATCAGATATTTTAACGGCTTTGTTAAATTTGAACGCATGTGCGTTTTGCCCGAATTTAGAAAGACAGATGTCTCTGAACAGATTATGCAAAAAGGGCAGCATTTCTGCGCGGAAAAAGGCTTTGATAAAGTCTATGGTGTTTGCAAAAAAGAACTCCTGCCTCGCTGGAAGAAAAACGGTTTCACGCCGATAGAAGGCTTAAAACCTGTAATGCAAAACGGTATGGAGCTTGTGCCTGTAACATGTCCTTTACCCAAAGTTTCAAATTTTATCAATTTGCAGACAGCGCCAGAAATTTTAAATGCCAAAGAAGGCGAATGGTTTTCTGATAAAGCCGAAAAAGAATTAACCCGTGTCAAAAAATTACTTTCTCGCTTTAAAGTATTACATCAAAAAAGTGCGTTTGCAAAAGCGCCTTATATTGAGCCAAATATGAACGTTTTTAACAAAATTAAAACAAGCTCACGATAAATCCGATTAAAATGATAAGCATCAATCCGGAGCCGAGCAAAATAACAGCGGGGCTAGAGCTTGTTTCTTTGCGGAGTTTCCAGTTGGCGGCAAAAATCCCGATATAACTGGCCAAAAAAGCGGCGCTTGAAAGGTTGACAATAGCGGAAAAATCCATAAAAATCACAGATAATATGATTAAAACAGTTGTTAAGGCGTTACCAACGCTACCGTTTTTGAAAAAAGGTTTAATATAGATTTTAGGCAAAACACCGAAATTGCCTAAAGCCTGCGAAATCCGATACATGCTAAAAAAAGTGGCGTTAATGCCTGAAATAAAAGCAAGAACCGCCGCAAGGTATAAAAAGTTATAACCAAAGCCACCCAAAAGCTTGTCTGCCACTGAGGCAACCGCCGTTTCGGTGTTTTTAATCAAATCGGCATGTGGCGTATAATTTAGAACAACGTATGCCAAGTTTAAATAAATCAGCATAACCAAGGCCAAAGTGATGTAAATGCCCAACGCCATGGTACGCTTAGGATTTTTGACATTAGCCGCCGCATTAGTAATCACGCCATAACCAGCGTAAGCAAAAAATGTAACACCAATACTTCTGAAAAAATCCAAATGATGAAGTTTTTCAAAAGAAATTGGTGGCAATTTCAAGGAAGGGTTGAGATATGCCGCGCCAATAATGATAATTAAAATAGAAATTTTAAGAATAACAATCACAGTTTCAGCCCAGCCAACATCTTTAGCGCTTTGCATATTCAAAAGCGCCAAAATAACAATCATAGCAACGGCAAAGATATTAATATAAAAATGTGTGTGCGGAAGAGTGTGAAAAAATTCTACGGCATAAATCCCGAACGATTTAGCCAACATAGCAATAGAAACGGCGGAGGCAATCATATAAATCAACGACAAGCCGCCTGAAATCCATTTGTGCGTGAAAGCAATATGAAAATAATCTGTCAAGCCACCGGATTGCGGATAACGTCCGGCAAGTTTAGCGTAGGAATAGCCTGAAAAAATCGCAGCGACGCCGGCAATGATAAAAGCTGTATAAGTATGATAGCCGGCAAGCAAAATAACTTGTCCCAAAAGCGCAAAAATACCTGCGCCAATAATTGAACCCAAACCTAAAGAAACAATATTAAGTAAATCTAAGTCTTTTTTCTTGTATGTTGCAAAGCCAGCCATTTTTAACTCCTGTTTTGCAAGAGATATAAGTGCGCAAATCAAAATATCAAGCGGCTAAAAAGATTCGTTTTCTTCAATCAATTGATCATATTCTTCTTTAAGCTTTTTATAAAGCGCCAAATTGTCGCCTTCATCAAGTTTAAGCTTTAGCGCTTCAATATCTTTTTTCAGTTGTTTAACTTGAACAGCGGCCATTAAGGCGCTGATTTGTTTTTGAACATCAGATCTTAAAGGCTTTGTATCTTTAAGCATTTTAATTTCCCAAAGCTTTTTTAAAGGTTCGGCAAAGCCGGCGTCTTCCAAAAGCTGATAAAGAGCTTGAGAGTCCAGATGTTCATGTGTATGAGAAAGATCAATAGCTTTTTGCAATAACGGATAACCGCTGAACTTAGAAATATCAAACATCAAAAGCCGTTCTTCAAAAACATTCAAAAGCTCCGGATAAATAATCATGCCGGCAAGCATAAAGCGCAAATCAATATCTTGAAGAGGCGGTTTAATTTGTGTGGGCTTGCGAAGATTGTTGCGTAACTGATTTGAGCCGGCAGTTAAACGACCACGTCCAAAATTTTCAAAGATACGTTGGCGCATTTCCTGCATATAATAGCCGCGAACTTTTTCATCGCCGATTCGCGCCACTTCCGCCATCAGATTTTTTTCAATCAGGGCTTTTTGTTCCGGCGTGTTAGAAGGCATTGATTGAACATTTTTATCCCATAAAAGTTGCATCAGAGGTGTTGTTTGGTTCATCAGCGCCAAAAAGGCATCCCGTCCTTTGGCCTTTAAAAATTCATCGGGATCCATTTTATCCGGCAGAAACATAAATTTGAGGGAATAACCGGCTTTTAAGATTGGCAAAGCACGATCAACCGAGCGTAAAGCCGCCTTAATACCTGCATTATCCCCGTCAAAGCATAAAATCGGCTCTGGAACAATTTTCCATGCTTCAATAATTTGTTCTTCTGTCAAAGCCGTTCCCATTGGGGCGGCGGCAAAGCCAAAACCGTACTTATCAAGGGCGATAACGTCCATATAGCCCTCGCAAATAATAAATTGACGCGCTTCATAGCCTTTATCACGCGCAAAATTAATGTTATAAAGCATTTGGCGCTTGTTAAAGACAGGTGTTTCCGGCGAATTAAGATATTTAGGTTGCCCATCGCCCATAATCCGCCCGCCAAAAGCAATAACGCGCCCCCGTTTGTCGCGAATAGGGATCATAACGCGATCACGAAAAAAATCGTGTACAGAACGGTTTTTATCTTCCGGAATACTGATAAGCCCCAGCTCAACCATATCGTTTTCAGAAACATTTTTACTTGAAAGATAAGCTTTCAGGGCATTATTAGAGGGCGCATAACCCAAGCGAAATTTTTTAATCAGTTTATCATCTAAGCCACGTGCATGAAAATATTCCAAGCCGTGTGCTCCTTCGGGCAAATAGAGTGTGCGCTCATAAAACGCAGCGGCAAGTTCCATAATATCAAAAAGCGACTTACGCTTTTCAACTTCCGCGCCACGCGCCTTAGAAAAGTGTGGCACAGACAAACCAGCTTTAGCGGCAAGTTTTTCTAAAGCGTCCATAAAAGGCAAGCCGTTGGCTTCCATTTCAAACTTCACAATATCGCCATGCGCGCCGCAACCAAAACAGTGATAAAACCCTTTAACATCATTAACGGTAAAAGAAGGCGTTTTTTCGTTATGGAAAGGACACAAGCCCAAAAACTCGCGCCCTTTGCGCGTGAGCTTCACTTTTTGCCCAACCACATCGGAAACAGAAATCCGACTGCGCAATTCCTCTAAAAAACGTTGTAAATCGCCTTCCATAACAAACCTTTAAGAAAGGAGCTTTTTAATAATGCCCGAAGCCGCGCCAAAATCCATCTGACCAGCATATTTAGCGCGCAAAGCGCCCATAACTTTGCCCATATCCTTCATAGACTGTGCGCCTAATTCTTTAATTAAGGCTTCAATAATAGCGCTCACTTCCGATTCGCTTAATTGTTTGGGCAAGAAACGCTCAATAACCGCAATTTCGGCTTTTTCTTTATCAGCCAATTCGGGACGATGACCTGTTAGATATAGTTGAATAGATTCGTTGCGTTGTTTAATCATCCCCTGCATCATCGCCAAAAGTTCAGCGTCTTCGGCTTGTGGTTTGCCTTTTCCGCGGGCTTCAACGTCTTTTTCTTTAAGACCGGCAATAATCATACGGATAGCGTTTGTATCCAAAACATTTTTTGCCTTCATGGCATCTTTTAAAGCATTTTGCAAATCTTCACGTAACATTATTTTTCTCCTGTTTGATAATCGTGAAATGTTAAATAAATTGATTTTTTTTGCGAACCGGGATTCGGAATAACCGTATTCAGCAACAAATCATAATGTGGTTCAAGTCTTGAAATAGGCGTTTGATAAATTTTTTCTGCTAAAACCTTGCCTTGCGCGTCAAGAACTTTGATTTGAACAGGCGGAATGCCAATTACATAATCGCCTTTATTGACAATTCTACCTGAAATTTCCAACTGCGGAACATCAGATTCGGTTAATTCGCGTGAAGAAATATCCTCAAATTCCAAATCACGCCCATAATAAATAGGGTTAATGTAAAACTGATTATAAACGCGCTCCATGCCGGGCATAATGCGGACAATGTCATAACGCATAATATAAAAAATGCACATTAAAGTCAAAAGCGTAAGCAAAAGCAGAAAAATATTAACGTTATGCTTGACATGTGTTACTTTCACGACCTTAACATTAGATTCTTGTTTAAATAAATCAGCGGTATTTTTAGAAACGCTTTCAAACATTTGCCGAATATCTTTTGAAGTGCGTGAAGGGGCTTTGAGAGCATCTTTAGATGAGCCCATCCAAATTTCGCCACATTCGGAGCAACGCATTTTAAGCCCTTCAGGGGGCATCATTTTGTCCGGCAAATCATAAACCGAACGGCATTTAGGACATTTTATTAACATAGAACCTCTGTTTGAAAATTGTTTATATTGTTCATATATTGTCATTATGCACAAAAAAGCGTGGAATCCAACAAAAAAAGTATTTTATTAAATGTATAATTGGTGTATTGTACCAAACATCAGATAAAAGAGGAGATAAAATGCCCCAAAAGCAAGATACCATAAATGATTATATTGTGGATATGCGCCATGTCGGTTTGCGTTACGGCAACGGACCTGAGATTATGACGGATATTAATCTGTCGCTTGATTACGGTTCGTTTCATTTTTTAACAGGCAAAAGCGGGGCGGGCAAAACATCTTTATTAAGCTTAATGTACTTAGCTTTAAAGCCAACGGCCGGTACTGTAACCGTTTTTGGTAAAAACACAGGCTTTGCCGACCGTGACGATATGGCGTTAATGCGGCGGCGTTTAGGCGTTGTTTTTCAAGATTTTAGGCTTTTGGAGCATCTTTCGGCCTTTGATAATGTGGCGGTGCCATTAAGGGTGCGCGGTATGGGTGAAAATGAAGTTCGCCGCCGAGTGGGCGAGCTTTTGCGCTGGGTAGAGCTTGAAAAATATCGTGATAAAATTTGTAGTACGCTTTCAGGCGGTGAAAAACAACGCGTGGCAATCGCGCGCGCGGTCATCAACCGTCCTGAAATCTTGTTGGCGGACGAGCCGACGGGCAGTGTGGATGATGATATCGGTAGCCGCATTATGAAATTATTTGTTGAACTTAATCGTTTGGGGACAACGGTTGTGATTGCAACGCATAGCACTGAACTCATTAGCCGTTACAATTATCCGCGGATTCATTTAGAGAATAAATCACTTAAAGTTTTTCCGCCACAAGGGAGAAAAACAGATGAAGCCTAAAATCAGTTTCAAAAAACATTCCGAATTACCGTTAGAAAAAGACGGCGCAAATTTGTTTTTAAAAGTGATGACCACGGTGTCAGTCTTTGTCTTTGTGCTGGTTTTTGCTGTTTATTTGGTTTTAAATGGTGTTGTTCAAAACTGGACGGTCGGGATGTCAAACACCTTGACGGTTCAATTAGAGCCCTCAGAAAGAGCATTATCGGCATCAGAACAAGCGCAACGCCGTCAGGTTGTGGTTGATTTTTTTGAAAATTTAGATGCTGTTGAAAGAGTTGGTTTTGTTTCTGAAAAGCAAATGCAAAAACTAATGTCTCCTTGGTTGGGTGCAGATGCGGATATCTCAAGCTTGCCCTTGCCGGAGTTGCTTGATGTAAAGCTTAAATCTGATCAAAATCTTGATATGGAAAAAACAGCAGCAGCTTTATCTGAAAAAGCACCTTATGCTTCGCTAGACAATCATCGCCTTTGGTTGGAGCGGTTGGTTAAATTTGCTAATGTATTAAGACTTCTTTCGTTTTTAATGCTTTGCATGGTGTTTAGTGTGTGCATACTTTCAATTTCGTATGCTGTTTGCACAAGTTTAGCTATTCATCGGCCAATTATTGAAATTTTGCACATTATGGGTGCCAAAGACAGTTATATGGCAAGTCAATACGCACACCAAAACTTTATTCTAGGCTTTTGCGCCGGATTAGCGGGGATGCTTTTGGGAGTTTTGGCAATTAAGAGTATTGGCTCGGTTGCAGCGCATTTAAATGCCACCTTATTAGGCGGTCTTTCCATTGGTTGGAAAGGTTGGCTTTTAATGCTGACGTTGCCTTTGTGGTCGGCATTGTTATCTATGACAACGGCTTGGATAAATGTTAAGCGCACATTAAGGAAAATGGTTTGATGCAACGTATGACTTTTTTTACTTTGATGTGTGTTTTGGCGGCTTTTATCATTTGGATTGGCGGCTTTTTGGGTTTTAATCAATATATCAGAAGTTTTGAGCAAAATACGACACAAAAGGCGGATGCTATTGTGGCTTTAACAGGCGGTCGTAATCGGATTGCTGAAGCTGTTCGCCTTTATAATGAGGGAAGGGCCCGGATTTTAATTATTTCAGGCGTTGCTCCGCATGTGACTTTATCGGAGTTAGAAAAGCAAAATCACACATCGGTTCAAAAACGAGCCGACGGGCAAGTTTTTCTAGGGGCAGAAGCAACCAATACGGTTGAAAATGCGATTGAGGTTTCTGAAATTATTCGGCGGCGCGATATATCAAGCGTGCTTTTGGTGACTTCATATTATCACATGCCCCGAAGTGAGCAGGAAATCTTAGCGCATAATCCTGATATTCAGATTATACCGCATGCTGTTTACACCAAAAACATATCGCATCAGTGGTGGCGCCGGCCAAAGAGCTTTTATCTGATAGCCTCAGAATACAATAAGTTTTTGTTTGTATACCTCAAAAATTATATCCATGGACTGTTTGAAAGGAACTAAAATGATTTATATTCGTTCGCTTTTAGCGAATATTTTCTTTTTTGGCACAATAGGGTTTGGCTGTGTTTTATCGTTATTTGTCGGACCTTTTTCCAGAAAACTGAACATCAAGATGTGGGATAGATTTGTGATGCGAACAGCTTTCTTTTGGGTGAGGTTGTTTGCCGGCTTAAAAATGGAGTTCAGAGGGCTGGAAAATATTTCAAAAACGCCGGCCTTATACGCCTGCAAGCACGAATCCGCTATGGAAACTTATGCTTTTACACATGCGGTTGAAACCACGGCTTATGTCATGAAAAAGGAGCTGACGTACATTCCGTTTTTCGGTTGGGGGCAATATTTTTACGGTATGATTCCGATTGATCGCAAAGGCGGCGCAAAAGCGATGAAACTGATGCTTAAAGAATCTGCTGATCGTGTGGCAAAAGGGCGACCGATTGTCGTTTTTCCCGAAGGCACAAGGTGCAAGCCCGGCACGACAAAGGGCTATAAATCGGGCTTTTTATTTGTGGCGGAAAACTTGGGCTTAAAGGTGGTGCCCGTGGCCATTAATACAGGCTTGTTTTGGGCAAAAAACTCATTTTTACGTTATCCCGGAACGGCGGTATTTGAGTTTTTGGAGCCAATGGACGCGCCTAAAGGCCTCAATAAAAACGCCTTTATGACCGAGCTTGAAAAGCGCATTGAACAAAAATGCAAAGAATTGAACGCCGAGGCGGTTCAGAAATATCCATGGGTCAAGCATAATTTAGGCTAAAAAACTTGACGAAATAAAAATAATCGTATAAAAAGAAATTAGAAAACATATTATTAACTCTAAAATTTATTATGTATGGATTATGAAATCTTAAAAAAAGAAATGCTAGAAAACGGTTTTGGCGTAACGTTTTTAAAACGCGTGATACAGCAAAACCTCGTTGAAGCCATGATGAATGACTTAGGTGAAAAGACTGTTTGGTCTGAGTTGGAAAGGCTTAGAATCACGCCGGAAAATGAAAGTTGTGCACCCGTCTTTGAAGCTTTTACGGCAGATTTTTTGCTTTCTGAAAAGCACTTTGAGGGAATTACCCACAATTGGCTGAAAACGGCCTTATACAAGGCGGTTATGTACCAAGAGCCCTTGTTCCCGCTTGACTTTTTTGAAAAAGTTGTCCAAGCCGGCGGTGCCAAGCAGTTATATAAGCTGAATATGCCCTCGCTTGATTTTATTCTTCTAGATATGGGCTATAAAAGCCTATTTGTGGAAGATGACAAACCCTCGGGTTTGATTCGGGTGGCAAAGGCTTATCCGCTTTTATTAACTCAAGCGGATTATGATGCTTGGGCAAAGCGCCACAACAAATCCAAAAGTCAGCTGATAGATGAGCTGATGAAAGGAGAGCGAGAAAGAATGAAAACTTTTCTCTCGTTTATTGAAAGCCCCGTGTAAGGGCTTTTTTTATATCCGCAAAAAAGAAAGGAGAGGTTTTTCCAAACTCTCAGAAGATATTTCGGGTTGCAAAGTATCTTGATCCACAAGTTGATAAGCTTGAAGCGACGGGACATAAATCAGATAAAAATTATCATCACGCCCTAAAATAAGCCAATTTGCCGATTGTTGATGAAAAAATTGGCGGTTAAATGTTACCAAATCATCAAAATAGGTCAAATCTTTTAGTTCAGCGCCAAAAACGCGCACATCGTCATTTGATAATCCATTAGCGAATTTTAATAGGGCGATAAATTCATCGGGCAGGGGCGAAAAACCGTCCTGTTTAAGTTTCAGGTTTGTCACCCTAATTTGAGCGTCTTCGGCAGCTTTATTGCAACCAATATTTTGCTTAATCTGATTAAATATAATTTCTTCCATAAGAACCTCTATATTTTTCTTCTTTGCGTAAAGCTTCACGTCGTCCATGTTGATTTTTATAATAGTTTGGATCTTTGCGCTTTTGATCAATAAGCTGTTGTTTTGGTTTTTGTTCAAGCCCAAGAACATCACGATCATAAATAAAAGTATGAAAACCAATCATGCATTTAACGCCTTCAGGCGGTTGAATACGATAAATAAAGCTTTGTTCAATGTCGCGATTATAAAATATATCTTCGCGGTGTTTTTGATTGAGATCTTGCTCCAAAGCATGCATCGCATCATGTTGCGGATGACGTACAATAAAGCACATATTTTCATAATCATTAATATGAGCAAAGCTTTTATTGTCCGTTTCTTTTAACGAGGAGTCTTTAATATTGACAATATGATGAACATCAATAACAGGCTGATTGCGCCATTCATCTTTCCAAAGAGGCGTTTTAGTTAAATCTGTAATGCCATTTTTCATAGCAGAAACAAGGGCGTCAACATATTCTTTTTGAACACCTTTCATACTCATTAAACCTTGGCGAAATTCATCTTCATATTCTGAAATAAAGCGTTTTGTGTGCCGTGCCTTATAGCTTTCAGAAAAAACTTTAGCACTATCTTTACCTAAAGAACGATATTGATTATTCAAAATAAAGCAAAAATCTTTGAGTTGAAGTTCCGCTAGTTTTTCGGGTGGAATACCATAAAGCGAAAGACCTTTTTTAACTTTTTCTTCCGTGGCGGCAAACTCAGGGATTTGCTTAAACACGTTCCACACGGTAGAATGAGATAAATCATAGTCGTCAGGTTTAGTTTTGGCGCGTTTCAGCGGATTATTTTTCATATCCCTTAAAATCGGCGATAACAAATATTCTTCCGGACGGTCAACATAACCATTAAAGGCCATTCGTGCCACATCGCGCTTATCTTTTGAAGTAGGTGTATAACGGTATGAGTAAAGCAAAAGATTATATTTTTCAAGTGTATCAGCAAGTGCTTTTTCAGTTTCGTCCGCAGGAGATTGTACAAATTGCTGTGCGGCGGTCAAAATTTCCTGATAAACTTCAGAGTCGGATTTCAAGACTTGCCGATTCGTATTAATTAATGATGTATTAGCTTCTTTGAGGGCTTTGATTTGTTCAAGCAATTCAAGCCGTTTATCCGCGGAGCTGTGCATACCCGGCGAAGAATCAAAGTTTACATCATGTAGATACGGACGTGCCATTTTATTTCCTCTTTTGTCTAAATTGTAGCACAAACAAATAAAAATTACCATAAAAAAGTTGACAATTCATAAAAAAAGGTGCTTATATGTCACAAAATAAAATTATGTTTCACCTATTATTTTCAAATTATGAGTAACAAAAAAATCATGAATGAGGAAGACCGTTTTGTTTACCTCATCAAGCAAGAAAAGCACAGAGCCACTTGCTTAGAAGCCATCCGCTTAGGACGTCCCTTGACACCATGGGAAGTGAAGTCAATATGTAGATGCCCGGAAGCTTTGGAACGTATTCTAGAGATGGGATTTGGTTGCAAAGTTTATGGATATCATGCCAAAGACAAGGATGAAATTTTCAAAATTTTATGCGAGCATTTTGACAGAGGCTATTTTTTCAAAAAAGTTTTGCACCATAAAAATTTATGGTTCAATTTTCTGCCCTATTTCTCTTCAAGAGGGGATAGAAAAGTCCTGGAAGGGTATTTGGGAGAGATTTTGAAAGCCGACAAGATGCTAACGGCGGAAAATTTCTTCTTATCAGCAACGGCATTACATCGTAAGCTGAAAGGCAACATGAACAAAAAAATGTACGACTTCATGCGCCAAAGAACGTATATTTTGAGCTTGAAGAAGTATTTTTCATTGCCGATTATGCTTGAATACGGCGACTATGTTGCAGAAGGAGGAATCCCGTCCATGTTCTTGGCAAAATCCGTTCAGGAACATCCGGAGCTTTTGGGGCTGATTAAAAAATACCCCAAAGCTTATGAGCTCTTAAAAGAGACTCAGATAGAGGAGGTAAAACTCCTTCTTCAAAAGTACACTGATTAAGAAAAAGCGCCTGATTTCAGGCGCTTTTTCTTATATTTTAGATCGGCTTTTAACGCTTTATTTTAACCTTGATACCCAAAATTGTAATGTTTTTATGGGTCTTGTCCCTTGAGTTTTGAATTGAAAAGACGGTTCGTAATATGCTTTTTAATAAACTTTTATTTTCGTGGGCAATAAAAGTGTTGATGGCTTGATATAAGTTAGCTGATTGAGAAATTTTTATTTTTTTAAGGTGTTGATGATATAAGTTTTTACTCTCGCGCGAAACATGCCCTTTTCTCAACCCCTTTAATTTAGCGAACTCTATTAAAAGACGCTTTTGCTCTAGCTTTTGTGAGGAAATAAGATCATCTGCCGTATCCTCTTGAATATCAAATTTTTCCTTTATTAAATCAAAAATATCTTTTCCAAGCTGTGTCCTTAAAATAACACTACTTTTCCCTTTAGAATCTGCATGACGGGGGATATAATTATCTCCCAAAGAGATATCGGCTTTTTTATTTAATTTATTAAAGCAATAAAGGCATCTTTCCATGATAAAGAAATCTTTAATTTTCATTCTTTCAGCACTCGGTAAATCAAGAGAAGAACCGTCTGTATACTCAATTTTTACATTTCCGGGCCAGCCGGTTTGGGATTTAGTTCTAAAGAACAAATGCTTTATTTTTTTGTTTTGGCTTTGAGGGTGTTGTTTAAAATATTCTACAGCACCATAGTTCATCATCTTATCGCAAAATAAGCCAAGAAAAAGATAATTATTTTTATTCAAGTGTTTCAAACGAATAAAATTTTGTATACCTGTTAGGGCGCAACCAGTTCCAATTAAAATAACTTTTTTAGAAGGATGAGTAGCCATATATTCGCAACTTCTTGCATGAGAAACAGGCAAATACCTGCTTTTTTGTGTTTGAGCAAGGTTGCTGCTTTTATCAAAATATTTCGTTTGAAGTTGCACTTCATAGGCATAATCATCAAGTAAAAATGCACAATCATAAATATTTTTATTCAAAAGTTCAGAAATAATTTGCGTGGCGACCCCGCCTGATGTGGCGTTTTTCAAAATTTTTTGATCTCGTGTTTGGGCGCATAAAATACTTTGATATTCTCCCAAAAAAAGATTATGAATTGATTGAGAATGATCATCGTTGAAAAGATCCCCCACAGGGCATACTTGAGCACAAAGCCCGCAATGAACACATTGTGTAGAAACAGTTGGCAGATAATGGTATGCCTTTTTTTGAATCAAAATGCATTTTTTGGGGCAGATTGTTTGGCAGATACCGCATTCTATACATAAATTTTGATGAACAATTTTTGTTATATTATTCATAAAGGTATTTCCACAATATATTAAAACAGCTATTTTGTTGAATTTGAAGCAAATGTTTATTGATTGTGTCTTTTTCTTGTTCTAGATGTGTTATCATATATTCTAATTTTTTGTTAAATTCATTGCAATAAATCTCTTGACGCGCGTCAAACATATATTTTTCTTGTCCCATTTTCTTTGTAAGAGAGATATATTTAACGGCCCAACCGATAACCATCGCGGGAATAAAATTTTTATAAGCATGAACAATAGAGTGAAATCTTGACGAAATAAGAACATCAAAATGAGGCAACATTCGTGTAAAGTCAATACAATTAAAAAAGGTTTCTATTAAAATGACATTTTGATTGTTTGGAAATAGATTTTTTATGTCTTTTGAAAGATCTACATCGCCCAAATCATACGAGGCAATGTAAACTTTATAACTTTTCTCAAGTAGCATTTGAATGCTGTTTTGGTAAATTTTAGAAAGCATATCATTGTCAGCTCTTTCAAAAACGCGTTTATTTGGCACAATTAAGGCTCTTCTTTCATGGGGAGCAAAATTAAAAGTTTTAGATTTTAGATGTTTATAAATACCTTCATAAGGTTGAGAAGACTCCAAAACAAGATCATTGGAAAGCACAATATTTTGAAGATGATAAGATTTAAGCAAATTATATCCATCTTCTTCTCTGCAAAAGATTTTATCACAAAGCGATAAAATCTGAATAAGTTTATCATTTGAGGTGGAAAAGTCAAAAGGCCCGAAAGATTGGGGTAATAAAAAAATTTTTTTATGATATTTATGCGCAAGAAGAATTGTATCTAACAAACGCTGATTAGCTCCCCCCCCCATTGAGATGATAAAGCATAGCCACTGATATCAAGAATTACGTCACATGCCTTATAAATGTTTGGAAAATTATATTTTTTGAGTTTTTCTTTATTTCCAACGAGTGTGTAAAAAAGCCGTTTAAGAAAAAGATAAGAAGAATGTTTTAGGAAAAATCTTCTTAAATACTCACTTTCTTCTAAAAATGTTATATGATCAAAATCATCAGGATTAATTTGATGAAACCCATGAAGACATAAGACTGTAATTTCAGAAAATTTATCTTTTTTCTTAATTTCAGAAATAGTCTGATAAAGCATAGATTCTGCGCCTTTATTGGCAAAACCGGCTCCGGTGATTAAATATTTCATTTTTTCTCCTCAAATTTATGTATTTTTAACCGTATTTTGATACCCAAAATTGTAATGTAAAGATGTTGCTTTATGTGGTTGGATTTAATTGAAAAGATATAATGATACCAAGGATATTTTGGCTTTATCTCCTGTTTGTACAAAGACAAGTGCTCTGCAAGGTTTGAAACATCTTTATTTTTGATAAACTTAATTAATTGTGGCCAAATGAAATCTTTAATTAATCTCTGACTATCTTTACATTTGTAAATGTCTTCAATCAAAGCTTCAGCGAAAAGTTTTTTTGCTTCAAAAGAGTCGTTTTGAAATAAGGTGTGTGAAACCATGCCACGGATGATAATCATATACGATAGTATGTATAGATTACGGTTTTCATCAAATAAAGAGGAAGCGTTGACTTCATCTAAAATCAGGGCTTGTGCCCGAAGGGCTGAAACAAAGTGTTTTAAGGGGATTTTTTGGTCATCCAAACTACCTTTGCGCTTGTAATAATGGTAATAAACATCATCAATGAAAGCCAATGTCGGGTGCTTATAAATCACCCTTGCCAAAAATACCACATCTTGGGACTTAGGGCATTCGGACGGAAAACAAATATGATGTTTTAAAATAAAAGCATGTTTATAAAGACCAGTTTGCCACTCACCCATAAAATAATAATTATTTTTTTCTATAGCTCCGTTTGATTTGCTCACATAAGGTTGCCCATTCAAAGGGTAAACCTTTATTTGAGCTTTTACCAAGTCCAGATTTCTTTCTTGAGCGGTGGTATAAAGTCTTTCATAAAAATCAAAATCAACAGCATCATCTGGATCCACAAAGCCTAAATATTCTCCTTTGGCAACTTCCAAGCCTTTATTGCGTGCCACCGCTGCGCCCTGATTCGTTTGTAAACAAATCACATGAACACGCTTATCTTGAAGGGCATAATGATTCAAAATTTCAAGGGAGTTATCTGTTGAACAGTCATCAATACATAAAATTTCAATATCTTGAAGTGTTTGCGCAAGAAGGGAATCTAAACATCTTTTTAAATAGGGTGCAACATTATAAACAGGAATAATGACACTAACTTTAGGACAAACCGAATCACAAAATGTGTTCGCCTTGGAATCAATTACCCCCCCCCGTAGGGCTTAAAGGCTTACTGGATATAGCTTTAGGGTTATATCCTTTTATTTTATTCATGATAACTTTCTCCATAAATAATTTTACAATATTTAAATAAAAGATATATAAAAAATTGCAATATATTTATCACACCTTATACACATTGAAACAACTTTTAGACCGCAAAACTCTGCTTTTTCTTTTCCTCGCGTTCTTTCAAAAGATCCAAATCGCGCTCGGTGGCAATTTTATTTAAGACCGTTTTGACCACATTATCAATATCTTTACCCTCGGAATAATCCGCCGGCAGGGCAAAATTGACGCGATTATCGCGCAAAAGCTTCATCGCCTTGTCTTTAAGCCGACTTTTAGGCTTATAAACGGCAATCGCGGTGCCGTCGCGCTCTTTCACCATTTTCATAGATGGAATATCCGTTAAACCGTCACCAAAATAAATAATGCGCCTGAACGGAATGCGACGTTCTTCATCGGGCGTGTATTCGTTTACGGCTTTATCGTCTGTTTTTTTCAAACCCTTGTTGATTTTAGATAAATACTGCACTTTGGTGGAATAATTAATCACGCGGGCAGGCCAAACGGGGTAACCGTCCTCATCAAAGGCATATGAACAGCCGAACACGTCTTTGAAATATTTCCGGATACTGCAACCATTAATAATTTCTTCATAGCCCGAGGAAATAATGTAATGCTCAATATCCAAATCAAGATAGCGTCCATAAGCGTTGATACGGGAAAACCACGTTTTAACGCCTTCAAAATATTCAATCAAAGCGCCGCAATTAAACAGATTCTCGCGGCTAAGCTTAATGCCTTTTTCACGCGCGACTTTGGTAAAATAAAACATACTGCCCGTGACCTGATCAGCACAATTTTCTTCAGACCACTGGTTCGCTTTTTTCCAAAAAGTCTCAGGTTTCATGCCGAGTTCAGGAATAAGAACATAATCTTGCATATAGGTTGTGCTCAAGGTTTCATCAAAGTCATAAATAAAGGCAACTTTTGTTTTTTTCATCTAAAGTGTAATCTCCTCTTGCAATCTGATAACAAATAAGATAAACCAAAGAAGTTAAAATTTAATCAACAACGTAAGAGGTTTTTAAAAATGGTAGCAACAACAATGGATCAGCTTGTTTCTCTTTGCAAGAGGAGGGGCTTTATTTTTCAAAACGCCGACATTTACGGCGGCATGCAAGGCGTGTATGATTATGGTCCGTTGGGTGTGGAGCTCAAAAATAACCTCAAAGCGGCATGGTGGCGCGCCATGGTTTATGAACGTGATGATGTTGAGGGTCTAGACGCCGCCATTTTAACCAATCGCAAGGTGCTGAAATATTCCGGTCATGAAGATACTTTTTCAGATCCGATGGTGGATTGTAAAAAGTGCAAAGGGCGTTTTCGCGCCGATCATTTAACCGATGGCAAATGCCCCAACTGCGGCAGTACGGATTTAACTGAACCGCGCCCGTTTAACCTGATGTTCAAAACACAAACAGGCCCTGTGGAAAGCGAGGAAAACTTGGCTTATTTGCGTCCTGAAACCGCACAGGCGATTTTTACGCAATTTAAAAATGTTTTGGATGCCACATCGCGTAAACTGCCGTTTGGCATTGCGCAAATTGGCAAATCTTTTAGAAACGAAATCACCCCGCGCAACTTTATTTTCCGCGTGCGCGAGTTTGAGCAAGCCGAGCTTGAATATTTTGTAAACCCCGGCGAAGATGAAAAATGGCATGAAATCTGGAAAGAAGAGCGCGTCAAGTGGTGGGAACAACAAGGCTTGAAGCGCGAACACATCAACATTTACACCACGCCGGAGGCAGATTTAGCGCATTATGCCAAAGCTTGTTACGACATTGAATATCAATTCCCGCACGGTATGGAAGAGCTTGAGGGCATTGCCAACCGCCGCGATTACGATTTAGGCAATCACACCAAAGGGCAGGAAGAGTTTAACCTTGAGGCGCATTGCCACCAAAACCCCGATTCCACAACAAAGCTTTGCATCAGAGATGAAGAGAAAAACACCTGGGTGGTTCCTTTTGTGATTGAGCCTTCCATGGGTATTGACCGCGGTGTTTTGGCAATTATGACCGAAGCTTACGAGGAAGAAGATTTAGGTGAGGGCAATTCACGCATTGTCTTAAAGCTCAAAAAGCACTTGGCGCCCATTAAAGTAGCGGTTATTCCGCTTAAAAAGAACAATGAGGGGATTATGCAAAAATGCCACGAATTAAAAAACAGGCTCTTAAAACTTGGCATCGGGCGTGTTGCGCTTGAAAACACAGGCAACATCGGCAAGGCTTACCGCCGTCATGATGAAATCGGCACGCCGCTTTGCTTAACGGTGGACTTTGAAACCATAGAGCAAAAGCCCGAGTCGGTAACGGTACGCGATCGCGACACCATGGCGCAAACACGCGTCAACATTGCCGACCTGCCACAATACCTACGCGATTATTTTATGGCGTAAGAAGCATAGTTAGGAAATAGTGTTAATTAAAATTCAAGACTTGCGCGAGAAAATTTATCATAAGTTTTGGGATCGGGAACCCGATCACCATCAGTTATGTTAATTCTCCAAGCTTTCTCCGAATTATATTCTGTTGATGACCAATACATACTCTTTAACTCTTCTGCAGCAACATTTCTTTCCTTTAAAGCTTTTAACGTGCTGTTGACGATTGTTATGATTTCGCCGGTCGCGCCTGATTTACCCCAAAGACTTGTTATTTTGCTACGATCACAACCATACAAATCCATAAGCTCCCCGATTGCTGGTAAGTACCATTTTCCTTGTCCTACAATAGAATTATTTGGGAGAATTTCAGGTGGGTAAAAGTCATGTGCTGCCTGTGCCACTTGCGGAACACAAGAGTAATAATATGTGTATATATTTGGCTCAAAGTTACAGGTTGGTTGTTCTGCATTTAAAATCTTATCCGTATTTCCCTTGCCATCAAATAAACCTAAATCGTTTGCAACAATATTTGAATTATAATTTGCAAGTTTGGGAATATCATATTGACTATATCCCCAAACAAGATTGCTTGTTCCATGATACGGATTTTCCGGATTAAAAGAGTAGTCACCGCCTATTCTCTTAAAGTCTTTCAAGTTAATCACCTTGCCACCACCAGCACAATTTGTATAATAAACGACACCAACCGGAATTTTATCTGAGGTATAATCTTTAACATCGCCACACGAGCCGTCCGCATAAAACACATCACCAATATTGCAACGCGGCTTAAGACAGTTGCAAGCCGTATAAGAAGAATCTTGCGGACAAGTAATAATTTCTGAACACCAACCCGATTTTTCAGATGATGTAAATCCTAATTTTTCACAATCAGGCTGTGCGCATTTTTTGTACGAGAAGTCAAACGGACAGAGAATATAACCATCCTCAGCGCATTGTGGATCATCATCTTTGGAGTAATTTAACTCCTCGCAGGTCGGTTGCTTTTCACAATTCAGCGCCACCGCCTGACTTGAAAATAAAATTGCTATCAAAAATAAAACATACTTCATTTTTTCCTCCTTAAACTAAAAAGTCCCCCGAATCATAAAGTCCCCCGAATCGTCATGCTGAACGCCCCAAATTGTCATGCTGAACTTGTTTCAGCATCTCTTTTTATGAGCTCCCAAAACGAGTTCTGGATGACTTTTGAGGGGTATTTTCCCTTTCTCAAAAAAAGGTACGTTTTTTTGTGCATTTTTTTGAAAAAATAAGTTATTGAAAAAACAGTGTAAAAAAATCTTGACAATTGTTGTATTTTGACGTACCTTTTTTTGTGTACATTTTGAAAATAAATCGTTATTAGTTATTATTTTCTCAAATCAAGTAAGGCGGAGAGTGTTGCCACTCTCCGCCTGTTTTTTTTCAATGATGTGATTTAAAGCTTATAAAAAATATGAAGAATCTTGGAATTTTAGCGCGCGAGAATAAAAATTTTTTGCACCCAACCCAAGGGAATACGAATAGCGTGTGCAGATAGAATGATTTAAGGGGCAAAAATACCACAGCGTACATAAGACGTACGTGAGGACACTTTTGCCCCTTAAATTGCTCTAGGTGCCAGCTAGACGCGTTCCCAAAAGGCGCCCATTAGACGCGTTCCTAATACGCTACAAGGCGGGCGGGGTTGCCTTGCAACAACATACACCTCTGCCCAGGGCTTAAAAGCGTGCCCGTGCCTTGGGTAATGGTCATCATTTGACCACTGTCAAGTTTAACAACATATTCATAACCACCTTGCTTAGAAAGGGCATCTTGTGCCAAACCACCAGCTGCGCCACCTAAAACAGCGCCACCTAAGCCACCAAGCAAATGCGCTGTGTTGCCGCTACCGATAGAATAACCGGCAATACCACCACCAGCCGCGCCAATAAGCGTACCGAGTTCATTGCCACTTTTGACTTGTACCTGACGCACAGACATAACCGTGCAAGGGCTTGCGGCGGCCGCTTGTCCGACAGAACCTGTGCTATATTGATAACTGTCAATATCTGATTGGCATGAAGCAAGCAAAGTTGCGCAACTAAGTAAAGTTAAAATTTTTTTCATTTTGGTTCTCCGAAGTTAAAATATAATACATGATAATTTATGCTCATAAAATTTATTGTCAATACTAGACAATTAAGAATAATTGATATATAGTACACAAAGTTTTAAAATTTTGATAATTTTTGAGGACCAAAAAATGATAAAAAGAACAAAAATTGCGACATTATTATCTTCTGCCGCGCCGATAGATAAAGTCTTGTTAAAAGGATGGGTGCGCACGCGCCGAGATGCCAAAGATTTCAGCTTTATTGAAGTCAATGATGGCTCATGCTTAAAAAATATGCAGGTTATTGCTAATCAGGACCTTGAAAATTATGAAGAAATTAAAAAATTATCAACAGGCTCTTCTGTGGCAATTGAGGGCGCGCTTGTTGAAAGCCAAGGTGGCAATCAGAAGTTTGAAGTGAAGGCTGAAAAAATAGAAATTTACAGCCTTGCGCCGGACGATTTTCCATTGCAGAAGAAAAAGCACACGGACGAATTTTTGCGTTCTATCGCGCATTTGCGGCCACGCACCAACAAGTACGGCGCCGCGTTTCGGATTCGCTCAGAACTTTCATATGCAATTCACAAGTTTTTTCACGAGCGTGGTTTTCGTTATGTTCACACGCCGATTATTACGGGTGCGGACTGCGAGGGCGCGGGCGAAATGTTTCAAGTGACAACGCTTGATTTGAAAAATCCGCCACTTGATAAAAATGGTCAGATTGACTATTCACGCGACTTTTTCGGGAAAGAGGCGCACTTGACTGTTTCGGGGCAATTAAACGGCGAGATGTTTGCGACCGCCTTGGGCGATATTTATACTTTTGGTCCTACGTTCAGAGCTGAAAATTCTAACACACAGCGCCATGCAGCTGAATTTTGGATGATTGAGCCTGAAATGGCATTTGCGGACATTTATGATGATATGGATTTAGCGGAAGATATGGTGCGTTATTGCGTTTTGCATATTATGGAAAACTGTGCCGAAGATTTAGAGTTGTTTGAAAAATTTGTTGATCCAACCTTAAAGCAAACACTTGAAAACATTGCGCATAACAGTTTTGCGCGCATAACTTATACGGAAGCGATTGAAATTATGCAAAAATCCGGCAAAAAGTTTGAATATGAACCAGTTTATGGTATTGATATGCAAACCGAACACGAGCGCTTTTTAGCGGAAGAACACTTTAAAAAGCCCGTCATTGTGCGCGATTATCCTAAAGAGATTAAAGCGTTTTATATGCGGCTTAATGATGACGGCAAAACCGTGGCGGCAATGGATGTTTTAGTACCGCGTATCGGCGAGCTGATTGGTGGTTCGCAACGTGAGGAACGTTACGATGTTTTGGTTCAAAAAATCAAAGATTTAGGCATGAATATTGCAGATTATGATTGGTATTTGGATTCACGCAAATACGGCTCCGTGCCGCACGCAGGCTTTGGCTTGGGCTTTGAGCGTATGATGATGCTTGTCACAGGCATAGCGAACATTCGCGATGTTTTGCCTTTCCCGAGAACACCGAAATCAATTAATTTTTAGGAGAAAAATCTTGTATTCGGCGCTTGGAGCGGTATTTTTGAGCTTAATTTCAACGGTGGCTTTGGCTGATCAAACAGACATTGATGATGCACCAATGCCGGTTTTAAGCGATTCGTCTTTTGAAAATCCGGAAGATGAATTAAAAGTGAAAACGCAAGCAAATGTGCCATCTTGCGCCGATTCGGACTTGCTTGAAAAAGTTCAGGATGAAATCAAAACTTTTCAAAACAAGCAACCGACAACCTCAAGCCTTGAAAAAAGGCGCAAAGCTTTAATCAGAGCCAATATTAAAGGCTTTGAATCTGTTGATGCCACAAACTTTGCGCCTGAAACGGATTATAATGTAGCCAATGCCTTGATTATGCTCAAGATTAATGATAAAATTAAGGCAGAAGATATCACGCTTTGCCGTCAAACAGGGCAGGGTAATTTATATTTGATTATGTATCCGTTCCAAGACAAAATTAAAACGCATATTATTAATTTAGATGTCATGGACAATACAAACCAAGGTTTAAGCTTTATTTATCCTTAAAGCTTGATTTTTGGGAAAAAATTATCTAAATAAACCTTGAAGGAAAGTTATGAGCGAAAATAAGAATTTAATTGTTGTCCGACCACAGAGCAATTTGCCTGCTGTTATTGATGAAAGCGGGTTATATTCTTATTTGGAGCAAATCAAAAAAATTCCGGTTTTAACCGATGCCGAAGAAAAAGCCCTGATTACCGATTTCAAAACAAACGGCAACTTAGAAGCCGCGCAAAAGCTTATTGCTTCGCATTTGCGCTTAGCGGCAAAAATTGCGCTCACATACAGACGTTACGGCTTGCCGATGTCAGATATTGTTTCGGAGGCCAACATTGGGCTAATGCAAGCGGTTAAAAAGTTTGACGAGAGCAAAAAGGTACGCTTGGCGACATACGCCATTTGGTGGATTAAGGCGGCTATACACGATTACATTTTGCGCTCATGGTCACTTGTGAAAATCGGCACGGTGGCGGCACAGAAAAAGCTTTTTTATAATTTAGGACGCATCAAAGCGCGCTTAGGACTTTATGAAAATAAAGAGCTTGAACCGAAGGTGGTTAAACAAATTGCACGCGAATTGGTGGTTGATGAACAAGAAGTTGTGGATATGAATCGTCGCTTGGCTGGCGATTCTTCTCTAAACACGGCAGTGCATACCGGCGATGATGAAAGCGCTGAAAAAATAGAGATGTTGGCGGATTCGCGCCAAAATGCTGAAACGCGCTTGGAAAGCATGCAAGAAGCCGCGTATAAACGCAAAGTTTTGTTAGAATGCCTTAAAACTTTAAATGAACGCGAGCAATATGTTATTAAAAATCGTATGATGACCGAAAATCCGCAAACACTTGACGAAATCGGCGCTAAGTTTGAAATTAGCCGTGAGCGTGTGCGCCAGATTGAAAAACGCGCCTTTGAAAAACTTGCTGTACAGGTTAAGGCAAAATTGGCGGCGTAATGGAACTTGACTTTGACAATATTCTCAAACAATTAAGCGCCGCAGGTATTCATTCGCCAAGGTTAGAAGCGCGGCTTTTGCTTGAAAAAGCTCCCGATGAAAAAACATTAAAACAAATGCTTCAAGAGCGCTTAAAGCATAAACCTCTAGATAAAATTTTAGGGCAAAAAGAATTTTATAAATATGCCTTTAAGGTCAATACAGATGTGTTGTCGCCGCGTCCGGATACTGAAACACTTGTGGAAGCCGCTATTGAAATCATTAAAAATCAAAACATTCAAAATGTGTTGGAATTAGGTGTTGGCTCGGGTTGTATTTTGCTTTCGGTGTTGGCCGAGTTTGCGCATTTAAAAGGCGTCGGGATTGATATAAGCAAGCCGGCTTTACGCGTTGCGGCTGAAAATGTGGCGAGCTTAAAGCTTGAAGAGCGTTGTCAATTGCTAGAGGCGGATTGGACAACGGGTTCACAATTGCCTGAAAAGTTTGATTTAGTCATAAGCAATCCGCCTTATATTCCAACGGCTGAAATAAGCCTGTTAGATTCGGAAGTCCGCTGTTATGATCCTCAAATAGCTTTAGATGGCGGCAAGGACGGCTTGATGTGTTACAGGCAAATAAGCTCTTTAGCGCCAAAAATTATAAATGATGCTGGATTTTTAATTTTAGAAGCGGGGATTCATCAGGCTGATGACATTGTTCAGATTGTTCAAATGCAAGGCTTAGCGCTTATTGCGATAAAAAAAGACTTATCAGGCATAAAACGGTGCATAATTTTTCAAAAAAAAGATTGCAATCGCTAAAAAAATGGTTATTATCAGGGCATAAAACGCATAGATTTTGAGTATTGCGTATTTTCCTTTTTGTTTTTTTAATTGTAATCCAAGCTTTAATAGCTTTAAAACATGGTTGTGTAAGTATGAAAAAAATTAACAGATTTCATGGCAATAGCAATAATGCCTATTCGCTGAATTATAAGTTTGACAGTATCAGTCCTGCCGGCAAATGCAACGGCACGGCGCTTGACCTCATTAAGCGCTATAACGATTTAGCCAAAGAGGCGCATAGCGGTGGAAATTTTGTTGAAATGGAAATATTTCGCCAATATGCTGAGCATTATCGTAAAATTGTAACAGAAGTGAACGATCGCCGCGGTTATCGGCTTGAAAATGTTACCCAAAGCGAAAACAAGTCAGCCCCGATGCCTGTGTATGTTGCCTCGGTAGAAAACACAACACAACAACCCTCGGCAGAAGATATTTCGCCTGTTGATGAGTTGGCGTTAAAACCGGCGCAAAAAGCCTTTAAGGTTATAGAGTTGGCACTCCAAGATACCGAGCTTCCTGAAGATCCGATTGTTGCACCCAAACCCAAACGCGCGTCACGTAAAAAAATAACTGTTGATTCGTTGACAGAGGAAGGTTAAAAAAGAATGTTTTTCTTTGCCGCATTTTTAATTATTACACTTTCTTGCATAGCCATCACTTATAAAACTTTGGTTGGCTATGGTGGTTATGCTTTGAGCTTGAGACTTGCCGTCTTTGTTTTATTATCATTAGCATGGTTCGGTCCTTTTTTGTGGCGTTTTTTACGCTCGCACGACATTGTTGAAGGTGCGGTTTATGCGCTAGGCGCTAAAATAACTTATTTTTTTATGGGCTTTGCCTTTATTGTGGTGATGTTGCTTCTTTTGCGCGAAGTTGTTTGGTACGGCACATATTTTATAGCGCGCCGCGCAAGCTTAAATCCGGATAATGTGGCGCTTTTAGCCAAGTTAAACATCATAACGATAACACTAGCTTTTTTAATTTCAGTTTATGCTGTTTGGCAGGCAAACAAAACGCCAGCCGTGCGCTTTCAAACGGTTGAAGATTCTAGAATCTTAAAAGACACGCGTTTTGTTGTGGCTTCTGATTTGCATATTGATCAGGCAACGCCAATGTTTCAAATCAGGCAGATTGTGGATTTGATAAATGCCCAAAATCCTGATTATATATTGCTTGTTGGCGATGTGATTGACGACACACCTGAAAAATTGGAAGGCAAAGTTGAAGAGCTTTTAAAACTCAAAGCCAAAAAAGTTTTTGTCAGCCTTGGAAATCACGAATATTATAACAGACCGGCTTTATGGATGATTAAGTTTACCAAAATGGGCTTTGTTGTTTTGCAAAATACCGGTGAAAATGTTGATGAAACAGGCATATTCTTAGGGGGCGTGCCTGATGCGCACTCCACCAACATTAATTTGAAGAATGCTTTATACGGTTCAAACGAGAATCAATATAAAGTGCTAATGTCGCATGCACCGACAGTTGCTGAAAGTTTGGCGGAAGGCGAGTTTGATTTGCAGGTTTCGGGGCATACGCATGGCGGGCAAATTTTTCCGTTTCATTACTTTGCCAAGCAGTCCAATAACAATCATCTGGCAGGGGCGTATAATGTCAATGGCAACAGGTTGTTTATCACGCGTGGCGCAGGTTATTGGGGGCCGCCAATGCGTCTTTTAGCGCCGTCTGATATCACTGTTTTTGATTTTAGGAGCAAAGCCAATGACTAAAAGACAAACTTTAATTTTGGATTGTGATGGTGTTTTGTATCCGACAAATATGCTTGAATTAAAAGATTTTGTTGGCGCAATGCAAAAAACTTTTGAACAAGATTATCATTTTGACGAGGCATTTTTAAAACAAGTTTCCGAAAAAACCTTGCGGAAAAATCACTTGGGAATGTTTAATTATATCAAAGCTGTTTGTGATGAAAAAGATAAGTCTTTTCAAGAGTTTTGTCGTCTGATGTTTTCAAAAGTGAATTATAATCAAATAACAGAAGATCGCACACTTTTGAATATGTTAAAGGCAAGAGCGGCAAAAGATGAAGTTGTTATTTTTACAAACAATACAATTGAGCATTTAGATAAGGTTTTAAATCGCCGCTTTGGAGCAAGTGTTTTTGAATTTGAAAACTTAGGCATTGAATGTTATGACATTATGGCGACAGAGCGACAAGGCGTTTTTTATCCCAAACAGAATCCCAAAGCTTTAGAACTTTTTGCCTCAAAAATAAATCGTTTGCCACAAGATTGCGTTTTAGTTGACGATTCTCCGCGCAATATTGAAAGCGCAAAACAAGCAGGTATGCAAGCTGTTTTAATTCATAAAAACTTTGATTTAAAAGCTTTGCTTAAAAATTTGGATAATCAGGCAAACTTTCAAACACAAAGCCCCGAAAAATCAAAACTCTAAAACAGGCCGAACTTGAGCTGGTCCTCCGCGCTCTCCGGTCTTACTCACAGAATGATAAGTCCCGTTTCCTTTTTCACTAACCATAAAGGCTTTGAGCTGATTTTCAAGATTAGGATTAACACTCCAATGATAAAATCTTTCATAATTTGCAAAACTCTTGGTCGTAACACCTTTTGTCTTAAGGGTATCTAAGCTCTTTTCCAAAATAGAAAGTGTCTCCCAATTAAAGCCATTATTTGTCTCTATTTTCACTTTATTTAAATCAACCCCGATCATAAGTAAAAGCTCGCCGACAGAAGGCAAATACCATTTTCCTTGACCGACCAACGGATCATCCGAATCCACATTCAAAGGATAAAATTCTAAAGCCGCTTTTGCCGCCGATGCCTGGCAATATTGATTATACTCCTTTGTTTGCGGTTGATATATTTTGTTTACACAGTTTGTCTCATCTGTATTTTCTAAAGAAGCTATTTGTTGCGTGAGTTCTTTACCGCTAAAAGCGGCAGAATGAACATCTTTAAGCGTTTCATCTGTAATGTTATCTGGAATGTTTAATTTTATATCTAAATTCTTTAAGCCATAAACAAAATATTGGATGGATCCATTAAAAGGCTTTTGAGGATCAAAATTTCCGTTTTTATCGCTATATAAGTCACTCAGAGCAACGACTTTACCATGATAACCGCCGTCTGTCACATAATAAACCACGCCGACGGGGGTTTTAGAACCATTATAATCATCCACCAAGCCACATGAGCCGTCGGCATAATA
>CANPYS010000012.1 GCA_947588655.1 uncultured Alphaproteobacteria bacterium
AAGTTCAGCATGACATTTGAGGTCGTTTCAGGATGACGATTCGGAGGGGATGCTGAAACAAGTTCAGCATGACATTTGGGGTCGTTTCAGGATGACGATTCGGAAGAATTTGGGCGAAAGGATAAAGACAATGAAGTACATTTTATTTTTGATAGCAATTTTGTTTTCGGGGCAAGCGGTGGCTTTGGAGTGTGTCAAGCAACCAAGTTGCGCTGCTTTAGGCTATAAGCAAGAAAACGACCCTATGTGCGCCGATGACGGTTATATTCTTTGCCCTTTTGATTTTTCCTATAAAAAATGTGCAGAATTTGATTGTGCAAAGCTCGGTTTTACAAAGTCTGAGAAATCTTCTTGGTGTGGTAAAATCAGCTATTGCCTAACAGATAAGTCTTATTCTGCTTGTGTTGAAGATATTCCCTGTGCCGAGGGTTACACAAAAGAAATTCATGATATTGACGCTTGTGGTGAGACGGGTGCTTTAGGTTGGGCTTTAGAATCGTACAGTCAAAATCCGCTTTGCAAAAAATGCACACCCAAAACTTGTTCAAAAGGTTCTCTTTTTACCGATATTTCAGAATGTTCATTCTCAGGCACAAAATATGCCGAATTGGTTGAGACCGAAAGTTATGCTGGTAATGAGGCGTGTAAAGAATGCGTTTGCCACGCCGATGAAGCAAAATGCCCATGGAATAAAGATAACGTTGGCAAAGACGGTCAAGTTTCAGGCGAAGTCTGTTGCAATGGTAATAGTACACAATGTCAAAACCATTGCCAAGCGGTTGTTGTGCCGGATCACGCGTCAACAACAGAAACATGTTCGGCATGCGGACAAACTGTTCCGACGGCATGGGAATGCCATGCGGGTTATACGCGCGTAGACGATATTTGCCAACCGTCGCAATGTTTGAACAACGGCTCCACATCACAAGATTTAACAGAATGTTTGAAAGCGCCGTTTAGCTATTTAGGAACAAAATATGCTAGCCGAACAGAAACAGGACAATATTCTGGTACAGAAAAATGTTATACATGTTCATGTGACACAAGCTCTGCTTATAGCGCTTGCACTTGGGATGAGAGTAAGAGGGGTGCAAATGGAACTTTAGAAGATCCATGTTGTAACGGCAAATACGCCACTTGTAACACGACTTGTTCGCCTGTAACGGTGCCTGATTATGCCACAGGTAAAGATTATTGTGACGGGTGTGGTAAATCAGGTTATACAGGTTGGGATTGCAATCAAGGATATGAGAACAACAATGCCGGCGGATGTCAAATCAGGACATGTCCGAGTGGTTTTGTAACGGAGTCTAATGTGGCGGGCTGTGGTACAAAAGACGGTTGGCATTTAGGGGCAGAAACAAATGGATACAGTGGCGCTGAGATATGCAAGAAATGTGAGGCAAACACCTGTGAGGGGTATCCGTTAGGGAATTGTCCGGATAAAGGTCATTGCACACCATGTCAGAAAGGCGATGCGCAGGCTTTCCGGTTAGAAAGTTGTGACAACTACTGGACACCAAATGCTAATAAAACAGCTTGCGAACCTGCGGCTTGCTTAAAAGGCGACACGTCTAGTGATACAGCGAACTGTTACTCTGGATTATATGGCGCCACCAAAACACTTAATGGTTATTATTCGGGAAACAGTCCATGTTATGATTGTCAATGCAATGCCACAGAATGCACTTGGGATAATAACAACAAAGGAACAAGTGGTAGTTTAAGCACCAAGTGTTGCAATGATAAATATAAAGATTGCACCGATAATACAATATCTGTAACTGTTCCCGAAAACGCCACTTGTAATGGATATCATTCAGCATGTGGAAAGAATGATAAATGTAAATCTTGGGCGTGTAATGAGGGATTTGTGATAAGAGATGACGCATGCATGGTACCATGTAAAGTTGGCAATGTGTTTTATGCGGACGGAAGTTGTGGCGATGTGAAAAACTATACCAAAGGTTCAGGCAAAATACCGGTTGGCGTGGTGTATTGGATTAAAGACCAAGGTGCGCATGGTAAGGTGATTAACTTGAAAGACTTAGGTAGAGAAGCGGATAATAAGTCATTTGATCCGACAAATCCGTATAAAACAGCGCATTTGTATTGGGGATATTATAGGTATAATGTTCCAAATCTGAAAGATTATGGATATGATAATAATACACTAGCAGCATTGCAGAATAGAGATTCTGATTTATATAATGGTAAGGAAAATACAGATAAGATATTAGCAGATTCTGGTCCAGCTAATTGTAGCTATGGGAAAGACACTGAACAATATTATCAATCTTGTATACCGCAAGCGGCTCAGGCGGCACGGGCTTTTTATCCTCCAGTAGTTCAACCGAATAATCAGATTGTTGGTGCAGGGCATTGGTATTTACCCGCGCTTGGAGAGTTAATGGAGCTATATGGATATAACAATAGTGAAATAACGAAGTATTCAGGGACATCAGGCGCCAAGAGCAATAACAAAACTATAATAAACAATACCTTGAGCGCTTTGAAGAGCAAGAGTGTTGATGCTGAAACGCTAACAAAAGAGTGGTATTGGTCGTCGACAGAGAAAGATACTGAGGATTCATGGGGGCTCAGGATGAGTGATGGTTTCCGGTTCGATTTGAATAAGAACTTCAATTTTTACTATCTTCGTGTGGGCTTAGAGTTTTAGAATTGAAAGTTGCGAACAAAAACACACCCCTCGTTTGAGGGGTGTGTTAGTTCATTAAGGTTATAAGTTGAAATTATATTTTCCGGCATACGCCAACCGATAAAGTTGTTCAATCTCCTTAATCAGCGGATAGCGCGGGTTAGAGCCTGTGCATTGGTCGTCAAAGGCCAAGGTCGGAAGTGTTTCCATCGCCTTTTCAAAATCGGCCTCCGATACACCCCAAGCTTTGATTGAAGGCGGAATATCAATTTGTTTTTTCAAATCTTCAATTGCCTTAATCAGGTTTTCAACCTTTTCATCATCGGTTTTGCCCTTTAAGCCCAAGCCTGCCGCAAAAGAGGCATAAGCCGCTTTGGCATTCGGGAAACGATATTGCGGAAAGGCGCATTGTTTGCAGGGGCAATCGGTGGCGTTGTAACGAATGACCTGTGAAATCAGCAACGCATTAGCTATACCGTGCGGAATGTGAAATGCCGCGCCAAGCTTGTGCGCCATGGAGTGGCAAACGCCCAAGAATGCGTTTGCAAACGCCATACCGGCAATGGTTGCCGCATGGTGCATGCGTTCACGCGCTTCAAAATCAGCCGTTTTATAAGATTTCGGCAAATATTCCATCACAAGCCGACCGGCCTCAAGCGAAAGACCGCGTGTATATTCGGTCGCCATAGATGAAACATAAGATTCCAAAGCGTGCGTTAAAACGTCAATACCTGATGCCGCACACAAACCTTTCGGCATGGTGGTGACTAAATCAGCGTCCACAATCGCCATGGAAGGTGTGAGGGCATAATCGGCAATGGCATATTTAATGTTTGCCTTGTCATCGGTGATAATTGAAAACGGCGTGACTTCCGAACCTGTACCCGATGTGGTCGGAATCGCCACCAAGAGAGCCTTTTCACCAAGCGGCGGAAATTCAAAAATACGTTTGCGAATATCCATAAAGCGCATGGCTAAATCTTCAAACTTGAGTTCAGGATGTTCGTACATAATCCACAAAATTTTGGCCGCATCAATCGGTGAGCCGCCACCAAGGGCGATGATGACATCCGGTTGGAAAGTATCCAACATTTTTTTGGCGCCGTTAATGGTCGTTAAGTCCGGATCCGGGCGAACATCAGAGAAAATTTGATATCGGATACCCAAAGTTTCTAAAATATCTGTCACTTTTGCGGTAAAGCCCAAATCAAATAAAGATTTATCGGTAATCAGGAATGCGCGCTTTTTGCCTTTCAGTTCTTTCAAGGCAAAAGACAAGCTCCCCGGTTTGAAATAAATCTTGGGCGGAACTTTAAACCAAAGCATATTTTCTTCTCTTTTTGCAACAGTTTTAATATTCATCAGATGTTTCACTCCCACGTTTTCGCTAACGGAGTTGCCGCCCCAAGAGCCGCACCCCAAAGTTAATGAAGGTTCAAGTCTAAAGTTATAAATATCGCCGATAGCGCCTTGCGATGACGGACAGTTAATCATCACGCGACCGGTGTGCATTAAGTGTCCGAACGCTTTAATGCGTTCATCATTGCAAGGGTTGGTGTACAAAACCGACGTATGCCCGTTGCCGCCAAAAGTGACCAAACTCTTGGCAAGCTTTGTGGCTTGTTCATAATCAGCGGCTTTGTAAAGCGCCAACACCGGCGAAAGTTTTTCCATGGAAAAAGGCTCTTCTTTGCCAACCTTGGAACATTCGGCAATCAAGACCTTTGTTTCGGGGCGCACTTTAATGCCTGCCATCTCGGCAATTTTTGCCGCCGGCTGACCGACAATCGCCGAATTAAGCTTGCCGTCTAAGGCAATCACAGTCCCAAGTTTTTCCTTTTCTTTGGGCGATAAAATATAAGCGCCACGTTTTAAGAACTCCGCCTTTAAGGCATCATAAATGCTTTTAACCGCCACAACCGATTGCTCGGAAGCGCAAATCATACCGTTATCAAAGGTTTTAGAAAGCAAAACGGAGCTGACCGCCGTTTGAATATCAGCTGTTTCATCAATTACGGCAGGGGTGTTGCCCGCGCCCACGCCAATTGCCGGTGTGCCGGACGAATATGCCGCTTTGACCATGCCGGGGCCACCGGTTGCCAAAATCAAATCAGCCGATTGCATCAAATATTGCGTGCCAAACAGCGAGGGGTTGTCAAGCCAACCGATAATGTCTGCCGGCGCACCTGCTTTGACGGCTTCTTCCAAGATAATCCGTGCTGTTTCAATGGTGCAACTTTTGGCGCGCGGATGCGGTGAAAAGATAATGCCGTTGCGCGTTTTTAAGGCAATCAGGGCTTTAAAAATAACCGTAGAAGTCGGGTTTGTGGTTGGGATAACACCCGCAATCACGCCAATCGGCTCGGCAATTTTAATAACGCCGTTTTCTTTATCTTCTTCCAAAATGCCGCAGGTTTTGATGTTTTTATACTTGTTGTAAATGTATTCTGAAGCATAGTGATTTTTAATGACCTTATCTTCCACAACGCCCATGCCGGTTTCCGCTACCGCCATTTTGGCAAGCGGAATACGAAGCGAGCTCATCTTCAGCGCCACGCGCCGAAAAATCTCGTCTACTTGCTCTTCCGTATACTCGGCAAATTTTTGTTGTGCTTTTTTAACCTTTTCCACAAGCGCGTCAATTTGCTGTTGCTCTTGCGCTTCTGTTAAAGGTTTTTGTTCTTTTTGCACCATTTTAACATCTCCTTTTCTAAAAATTTGCCTATAATTTTGGCATAAATAAGTTGAAAAACAATTAATTTTAGGGAAAAATTCAATCACATCTTATTTCATATTTGTTGCAAAATGAGGGAACGTGTCTAGCTACACATCTAGCGCAGTTTTGGGTGCAAAAAGATATGCATTTTGTTGCTTTTGGCGGGCTGAAACTTTATATTAAATTCAGGTCTAACGATAAAGGAGATTTTCAATGGATGATAATTTTTGGGTAACGGCTCTGCCCGTTTTGTTTGTTGTTTTTGTTTTTCTTATTATCCCGGGGTTTCGGGTTGTGATGCAATATGAGCGCGGCATTATCTTCACGCTTGGGCGTTACACCTCAACGCGCAATCCGGGGTTAAGGTGGTTTTTGCCTTATATTCAGCGTATGGAAAAAATTGATATGCGAATTGTAACCGTGGATATCCCAAAACAAGAAGTGATGACTAAAGATAATATTCCTGTCAACATTAATGCGGTGGTTTATTTTAAGGTCAAAAATCCTGAAAAAGCCGTAATAGAAATTTCAGATTATACTTTCGCGGTGGTCCAACAAAGTCAATCGGCTTTAAAAGATGTGATTGGCACAAACGATTTAGATACAACGCTTTCGGAACGTAAGCGCATTGGCGAAGAAATTAAGGAAATTGTGGATCAGTCAACCGATAAATGGGGCATTGATATTGAGGCAATCAACGTGCAGGAAATTGAACTGCCGGAAGATATGAAACGCGCGATGGCCAAGCAGGCCGAGGCTGAACGCAACCGTCGTGCGATGATTATTGCCGCGCAAGGCGAAGTGGAATCCGCCAAGAAAATGCTTGAAGCGGCGCAAACCTTGGAGAAAAGTCCTGTCACGATGCAACTCAAAACATTGCAAACGTTAAAAGATATCTCTGCCTCGCAGTCGCAAACAATTGCCCTGTTCCCCGCAGAACTAACGAATGGACTTTTTAGGAAAAACGCCCAATAAGCGCCTAAGATAATAAAGCAACTGATAACTTGTTTATGCTTAAAAGAGTCTTCCCTCTTTTAAGCATATCTTTTATTCAAAAGCCTATTTATAGATAAAAAAAAGGGGATGACTACACACCGACAAGTCGGCTATCGTCAGAACCCCACTCGAAATTTTCGATTGTTACAGCTCGCTTTCCAAATTTGACATAACATCAAAAATTTCTTGAACAAATATATATATAATATGTTAAACAGGTTGTCAAGGGGTAATTTCGTAAAAGAGGTGCTTAAATGAAAAAAAGAGTTTTAGGTTTAGATGTTGGTGTTGGTTCAATAGGTTGGGCTGTTGTTGATATTGAAGAAAAAGAGGAAAGGAAGGTAGTAAACGCTGATATAAATAATTCTGCCAAAATAAATGATGAAAAAATAGTAGGCGCCGGTGTCAGAATCTTTCAGCAACCGATTGACCGTAATAAAAAGAGTTTGGCCCTTATTCGTGGAGAGGCAAGGCGTGCCAGAGCAACCATTGAACGTAAGGCGGAAAGGTTAAAATATCTCATAAAATTAGCCAAAAAATATGCTTTAATTAATGACACTTTTAAACTTTCGGATTTTGATGCTCCGAAAAACACTTCCCCAAAAGAATGGGATGTATGGGGCTTAAGAGATCGTGCCGTCACAGAAAAATTATCAAATCTTGAAATTTTTAGGGTTTTATACCATATAGCAAATCATAGAGGTTTTTATTTTCCGACAAAAGCTGAACGTATGGATGAAGTGGCTCAAAAAGAAGATAAAATCACGGATGAAGAGGCAAAGAAAAAAGCCGATGAAAATAAAAAAATTAAAAATTCTCTCCGCAAAAATCACAAGGCTTTTTTGGAAGGAAAATATCAAACAATAGGGCAATATATATCTCAATTATCACAAAAACATAATAAATCTGATGATTATTCTCTTTCAATTCAAAGAGAAGATTTACGAGAGGAAGCAAGAAAAATCTTTGAATTTCAGCGTTCAAAAGGAAATTCTGCTCTTTGTACGGAATTTGAGGAACAATACATTAATAATGTTTTGATGTATATGACACCAATAAATGAGAAAAAACTCCAAAAAATGATGGGAATTTGTGAGCTTACAGGGGAAATTTGTTTCCCTAAGGAAGGTTATGCTTCAGAACTTTTTACTTTTTATAATCGGCTGAATAATTTGGCTATAGAAAATAAATCGTTCAAAACATCTGAAAAAAATAAAGATAAGAAAATCTCTGAAATCAAAGAAAAAATTTTACAATTAGCACTTCAAAAAGAAAAAGTCAGCTTTTCTGATTTAAGAGAAATTTTAAATCTTACCGATTTTGATGACAAGTTTAATCTTTGCTCATATCGTGAATTTAATCCGGAATATGAAAAGATAATAACCATTAAACGTGATAAAATTGAAAACATCAAAATTGATGATTTTTCCATGTACAATATACAAGGGGAAACAGATGTTTATAATTGTTGGCAAGATGTAAAACCAAAAGTTAAGCAATATTTTGATAAAAACAAAGATGCTAAAGATAAAAAATATTATTTTTCTGATATCAGAAAAATGATACCCAATCACCAAGATGAAGGCTTACGTTTTGAAAAATTGAAAAAAGACTATTGCCTCAGTAAAGAAGAAATTGGCGAAAAAGACTATTATGCCCAGTTTGAAAAAGATACATTCGTATCTTTTCCCGGATACCATAAACTCAAGAAAAAATTAAAAGACGATTTCAATAAATTATCTGTAGAAAATCTTAATGATATTGCCGAAGCCCTTGTCTATTGCAAAAGCGATGAAACACGCAGAGAATATTTAATTAAAAAAGGCATTCAAGACGAATCGCTTATCTCTCAGATATTAGATCTCAATATGAATGATTTATCAAAGTTTTCTAGAGTGGCTTTAACAAAATTAAATGAGCAGCTTGAAAAGGGGCTGTTGTTTAATGATGCCAAAAAAGAAGCAGGATTTGAGAAAAAAGAAACGAAGAAAACGCTTCAAATAGATAAATATTCAGGCTTTTTTGAAAACAATCCGACTGTAGCAAGAATTATTTCCCAGTTGAGAAAAGTGATTAATGCCATAACGCGAAATGAAAAATATAAAGGCATTGATGAAATTCATATTGAGCTAGCCACGGATGTTGCTAATTCCAAAGATAAAAAAGCCAGAATTGAAAATGGTCAATTTCGTTATAAACAGCAAAAAGATCTTGCAAGAGAACGTTGTAAAGAGTTAGGTCTAAATCCTGATGATGGCGATACTTTGTTGCGTTTCAGACTTGCCGAGGAACAAGACTGGCAATGTTTGTATTCCGGCATCCATATTTCACCAGTAGAGTCTGGTAAGGCGCCTTGTGGTCAAATCAGTATTTTTGATTGTCAAATTGATCATATCATACCGATAAGCCGTTCTTTTAACGATAGTTTGAACAATAAAACTTTATGCGCCGATAAAGAAAATCAGCAAAAAAGGAACATGCTTCCATTTGAATATTTCAAAAGTGTCAAAACTGAGGAAGAATGGGAGATTTTTAAAGCACGTGTCAAAAATTTGAACAAGCTTTCTTATACCAAGAAAAACAATCTTTTAAGAGAGCAATTTACCCAAGAAGATATGGATAAATTCATTTCCAGAGACTTAAATAATACAAGATACGCTTGTCGTCATATTGCAGAATATTTGAGAGAACATTTTGATTTTTCTACTGCACCGAATCAAAATATTTCGGATAGTAAGAGGATAATGGTTCTTGGCGGTGGTATTACGGCGAAACTCCGGCATATGTGGGGACTTGATAAAAATCGTGATGAAAGCAATAAACATCATGCTCAAGACGCCATTGTCATCGCTTGTGCAGATGATGGTCATATTTATTATATATGCAGTATCTTAAAGGACTTAGAAGAAAAAGGTCAACGCCCAAAGCACCATTTGATTATGCCATGGAAAACTTTCCGCGAAGATGTCCAAAAGACTTTAGATAACATTTTTGTTTCACATCAAAGCAGGCATAAAGCTACCGGTGAAATTCATGAAGCGACCATTCGTACTCTTAATCCTAATCATAAAAATTATAATCCTAAAAATTTAAAATCCGGGATGAAGATTCGTGGAGGCCTAGCGAATTACGGTGAAATGCTTCGTACAGATGTTTTTGTGAAGAAAACAAAAACAGGTAAAAATAATTTTTATCTTGTACCCGTTTATCTTTCTGATATGGGAAAAGAGCTTCCTAACAAAGCAATTGTTGTTCACAAACCTGAATCTGAATGGATCGCGATTGATGATACCTTTAAGTTTAAATTTAGTTTATATATGGATGATTTGGTTAAAGTAACGAAAGGTAAGAAAACTATATTAGGATACTTTAAAGGTACACACAGAGTTAACGCCTCAATTACCCTCAAAGCTCATGACGAATCTTTTGAAGTTTCCGGAATAGGGGTGAAACAACTTGATAATATTCAAAAATATATGGTTGATCCTTTAGGCGTTACTATAGAAGTAAAGCAAGAAAGGCGTCAACTTCTCACGGGCATCAAATCTAATCATCAACGTTATTTGGAAAAGAAACAGAAAAAACTTCAAAAGGAAATTTAATGGGTTGGCGTATCTTACAAATTACAAAACCTTGTAAATTGCACATTCAGAATAAACAGTTTGTTTATGATCCTGTAGAAGGAGATGCCCTTAAACTTCCGTTGGAAGATATTTCTGTTATTATTTTGGAAAACAAACAAATTTCCTTAAATAATGCCTTAATTTCCGAGCTTGCTGAAAATGATATTGTTTTGTTTTCATGTAATGTGTCGCATTTGCCTTCCGGTGTTTATTTCCCGTTTCATAATCATTCCCGATATTCCGAAACAGCTTGGCAACAAGTGGAAATCACGACGCCTTTTAAAAAACGCTTGTGGCAAGATATTGTAAAAGCCAAAATCAACAATCAGGCTGATTGTTTAGATATTTTAAGCCGCCCTCATGCTTCAAAATTAAGAGAAATATCCAAATTGGTGCAATCTGGTGATTCTAAAAATTCAGAGGCGTTCGCGGCTAATCTTTATTGGAAAAGTTTGTTTGAAACATTTAACCGAAGTGATGAATCAGATATACGTAATGCCGCTTTAAATTATGGCTACGCTATTGTGCGGGGATGTGTTGCTCGTTCGGTTGTGGGTGCCGGGCTATTGCCATGCTTTGGCTTGCATCATGCCAACAAGCTCAACCCTTTCAATCTGGTTGATGACCTTATGGAACCTTTCAGGCCATTTGTTGATTATATGGTTTTTAAGCTTAATTTTGAAAAAAGTATTGAATTGACACCAGAATCTAAAAATAAAATTGTAGAAGTTTTGACACAGAATTGCATTTTCAATAACGAAGAAATTAATCTTTTGAAAGCGTGCGAGTTAACGGCGACAAGTTTGGCTAAAGCAATTAAAGTCAGCGATCCTAAGATGCTTCAAGTCCCAATTTTAAAAAAATTACCTTTATTTGAGCGAGGCTGTGGATAAGTGGCGGTCGGTGGAGAAAGATTTATGCGCATGTTAGTGTTTTTTGACCTGCCGACACTCACAAAAACAGACAGAAAAAATGCGAGTCGCTTTAGGAATTTCCTTGTTAAAGATGGATATACAATGTTGCAACTTTCTGTTTATTCCAGAATCTGTAAAGGACAAGATGATGTGGAAAAACACGCAAAACGCTTAAAAAGCTTGATTCCTAAAGAAGGAAGCGTTAGAATGTTAACAATAACAGAAAAGCAATATGCGTCTATGGAAATTTTAGTTGGGACGCTCAAAAAAGAGGAAGAAATAGGTGAAAAACAGCTTTTATTACTCTAAATTTTCAACTTTAAAAATGAATAATCCGTTGGTAAATCAACGGATTATTCACATTCTAGTATAGCATATCAGATTTGGAAAGCAAGCTATAACCCCCGCAGGCAGAAACGGCGCAGATACGAAAGTATAGCATATCAGATTTGGAAAGCAAGCTATAACTGTCCCTTCACCTTTTGCATACGGTGCAGGAGTATAGCATATCAGATTTGGAAAGCAAGCTATAACTAGTTTTTTTTCCATTGCTTAGCCTCACAGAGTATAGCATATCAGATTTGGAAAGCAAGCTATAACCTCTTCCATACCAACATTTTGAAGTAGTTTAGTATAGCATATCAGATTTGGAAAGCAAGCTATAACAAGAGTTCGGAAAGGCAGGACATAAAGGTTAGTATAGCATATCAGATTTGGAAAGCAAGCTATAACATAGTATGCCGAATCCAGCTCGTCCATATCAAGTATAGCATATCAGATTTGGAAAGCAAGCTATAACCATATATGGGCTAAAAAGGCGTTACAGGGGAGTATAGCATATCAGATTTGGAAAGCAAGCTATAACCTTATTTTTCAACGCTTTCAGATTGTTGATAGTATAGCATATCAGATTTGGAAAGCAAGCTATAACTAACCTACTTCATATACGACAAAAAAACGGAGTATAGCATATCAGATTTGGAAAGCAAGCTATAACCAAATATACTACTCGCTTTTGTCATCTCTTAGTATAGCATATCAGATTTGGAAAGCAAGCTATAACTTTCTGTTTGATATATCCCCTTATAATAATTAAATATACCTTCTTATATAAATCATAATATTGTCCTTTTATTTGATAAAGCTTATCATATACCTTATCTAATATTTCATTGATATATATTTAAGGTCATTATCTCAATTATATTTTATAAAATTTTCCTCAAAATATATATTTTTTGACAAAGCGTCTTTTAGGATTTTAAATACAAAAACACCGCCCTTTATCAGAGCGGTGTTTTGAAAGCCTAAACGGTTATTCTGCCGGCGTTTCTGCCACAGTTTCCGTTTGCGCGTTGTTCTCAAGTCGGGCATTTGCTGCCGCTTCGCGTTGCGCCAGAATTTCTTTATCATTCTGAGCCGCCACACGTCGCAGTGAGCGTAATACCGTACCCGTACCGGCCGGAATTAAACGACCGACAATCACGTTTTCTTTCAAGCCATAAAGCTTGTCCACCTTGCCGGCAACAGCCGCCTCGGTCAAAACACGCGTGGTTTCTTGGAAGGAGGCCGCCGAAATAAACGACTTGGTCTGCAAAGATGCCTTTGTAATACCTAACAAGATCGGGTCAGCCGTTGCAGGCGTACCGTTTTCGGCAATCGTCTTGGCGTTTTCTTCCTCAAAGACATCACGATCAACCTGTTCGCCAACCAAGAATGTGGTGTCGCCCGGCGTGACAATTTCAACTTTGCGCAACATTTGCGATACAATCACTTCAATGTGCTTATCGTTAATTTTCACACCTTGCAAGCGGTAAACGTCTTGGACTTCCTTGACCAAATATTCAGCCAATTTTTCAACACCCAACACACGCAAAATATCGTGCGGGGCGGGTGTGCCTTCAACCAGCATATCACCTTTCTTGACTTTATCGCCGTCTTGAACAACCAAATGGCGACCTTTCGGGATTAAGTACTCAATCGGCTCGCCCTTCTGCGGGATAACCGTGATACGCTGTTTGGCTTTATAGTCTTTGCCAAACTCAACCATACCGTCAATATCAGAGATAAGAGCCTGATCTTTCGGGTGACGCGCTTCAAAAAGCTCAGCCACACGCGGCAGACCACCGGTAATATCTTTGGTCTTGGAGCTTTCTCTCGGAATACGGGCAATGACGTCACCAACTTTCACTTCAGAGCCGTTGTCCACATTCAACACGGCATCCACCGAAAGATAATAACGCGCTTCCTTGCCGTTATCAAAGTTGACAGGCTTGCCTTTGGCATCTTTTAAGACAATGCTCGGCTTTAACGAAGCATTCGCCGAGGCGCCGCTGCGCCAATCAACCACGACCTTGGAAACAATACCCGTGGTTTCATCCATATTTTCACGAACCGAAACGTTGTTGATTAAGTCCACAAGCTCGGCGCGACCGGCTTTTTCAGAAATGACCGGCACCGTAAACGGATCCCACTCGGCAACCTTTTGGCCTTTTTTGACCTTGGTGCCTTCATTTACCAAAACGGTTGTTCCGTAAGGCACATGATGACGTGATTTTTCACGCCCTTGGGCATCTTCAATCACAATATCGCAGTTACGTGACAAAACAATCAAATGACCTTCCGAATCCGTGACCGTATGTTTGTTGTCTAATTTCAAAACACCGGCAAACGGCACTTCCACTGTGGATTGCTCGGCTGATTTTGAAGCCGCGCCACCAATATGGAATGTACGCATCGTTAATTGGGTACCTGGTTCGCCAATGGATTGCGCCGCAATCACGCCAACCGCCTCGCCGACGTTGACCGGCGTACCACGCGCTAAATCGCGCCCGTAGCAAGCCGCGCAAACGCCGTGCTCGGATTCACAGGTTAAGACAGAACGGATTTTAACTTGTTCCACACCTGCTTTTTCAACCAATTCGGCATCGTTTTCATCAATTAAACGACCTTTTTGGATAAGCACTTCGCCTGTTTCAGGATGAACAATATCTTCCTGAACGGTTCTGCCTAAAATGCGCTCGCCAATTGAAACAATCACGTTGCCACCGTCCACGACCGGACGCACGATAATACCGCGCTCCGTGCCGCAGTTTGTTTCTGTGACAACAACATCTTGCGCCACATCAACCAAACGACGCGTTAAGTAACCGGAGTTTGCCGTTTTCAAAGCCGTATCCGCCAAACCTTTACGCGCACCGTGCGTGGAGTTAAAGTATTCGGAAACGGTTAAGCCCTCTTTAAAGTTAGAGATAATCGGTTGTTCAATAATCTCTCCCGAAGGTTTTGCCATCAGGCCACGCATACCCGCTAATTGACGCATTTGCGCCACGCTACCACGCGCGCCAGAGTGCGCCATCATGTAAACCGAGTTGATGTAACCATGTTCCGTCTTGGAAATGTTTTTCATCATTTCATCAGCAATTTTATCGGTACAGGCCGCCCAAATATCAACAACTTTGTTGTATTTTTCGCCCTTGGTGATTAAACCGTTTTGATATTGCTGTTCAAACTCTTTAACCTGTTTGGTGGTTTCTTCAATCAGCTCTTTCTTGGCGGCAGGAACAATCAAATCGTCCTTACCGAAAGAAATGCCCGCCTTGCAAGCGTTTGTAAAGCCCAAGGTCATTATTTTATCAACCATCAAGCAGGTTTCTTTCTGTCCGCAATGACGATAAACCGTGTCAATGATTTCAGAAATTTCTTTCTTCTTAAGCAAGCGGTTCACCAATGAGAACGGAATGTGCGGATTTTTTGGCAAAATGTCTGAAACAATCAAACGTCCCGGCGTGGTATCTACCAAGCCGTATTTTGTTTCGCCGTTATCATCCACATATTCCATGCGGCATTTAATTTTGGCGTGCAAGTCAACAACCTTGGCGTCTAAGGCCATGCTCACTTCATCAGCATCAGCATAAATGCCACCCTCGCCCATCACGCCGTCAGCTTCATAAGTTAAGTAATAAATGCCCAAAACCATGTCTTGTGAAGGCACAATAATCGGCTTACCAGATGCCGGCGACAAAATGTTGTTTGTAGACATCATCAGCACGCGGGCTTCTAACTGCGCTTCAATGGAAAGCGGCACGTGAACGGCCATTTGGTCACCATCAAAGTCGGCGTTAAAAGCGGTACAAACCAACGGGTGCAAGTGAATGGCCTTACCTTCAACCAACACCGGCTCAAAAGCTTGAATACCCAAGCGGTGCAATGTCGGCGCACGGTTTAACAAAACAGGATGCTCACGAATGACCTCTTCCAAAATGTCCCAAACCTCGGGGCGCTCTTTTTCCACCATACGCTTTGCCGCTTTAATGGTGGTGGCGTGGCCGTAAAGTTCCAGTTTGGAATAGACAAACGGCTTAAAGAGCTCAAGCGCCATTTTCTTCGGCAAGCCGCATTGTTGCAGTTTGAGTTCAGGACCAACCGTAATCACAGAACGACCTGAATAGTCCACACGTTTACCCAACAAGTTCTGACGGAAACGTCCCTGCTTACCTTTGAGCATATCTGATAGGGATTTCAACGGACGCTTGCTTGTGCCTGTAATGGCGCGCGCACGGCGACCGTTATCAAACAAGGCGTCAACAGATTCTTGGAGCATACGTTTTTCATTTCTGACAATGATTTCAGGCGCGTGCAATTCCAACAAACGTTTCAAACGATTGTTACGGTTAATGACACGACGATACAGATCATTCAAATCAGAAGTTGCGAAACGACCGCCGTCTAACGGCACCAACGGACGCAACTCAGGCGGAATAACCGGCAAAACCGTTAAAATCATCCACTCAGGTTTTGTATTAGAATCAATGAATGATTCCACAATCTTCAAGCGTTTGACTAACTTTTTGCGTTTCGCCTCAGAGTTTGTTTCTTTGAGCTCAGCGCGCATGTTGGCACGCTCGGCTTCCAAATCAATGTTGGCTAAAATTTCGCGAATAGCCTCTGCGCCAATGCCGGCACGGAAAGATTCTTCACCATATTTATCCAAAGCGTCCTGATACTCGTCTTCCGTTAAAAGCTGATTGAGTGTTAAATCTGTTAGACCCGGCTCAATCACGATGTAGCTTTCAAAATAAAGCACGCGCTCTAAAGCTTTCATCGGAATATCCGTCAACATGGAAATACGGCTTGGCAACGATTTCAAAAACCAAATGTGTGCCACAGGCGCGGCCAACTCAATGTGACCCATACGCTCACGACGCACTTTTGAAAGCGTGACTTCAACACCGCACTTTTCGCAGACAATACCGCGATATTTCATACGTTTATATTTGCCGCACAAGCATTCGTAATCCTTCACAGGACCGAAAATGCGTGCGCAGAACAAACCGTCACGCTCGGGTTTAAATGTGCGGTAGTTAATGGTTTCAGGCTTCTTGACTTCGCCATACGACCACGAACGAATTTGTTCAGGGGAAGCAATAGAGATTTTGATTTCATCAAAAGACTCTTCAGCCGGTTGCTGACCAAAAAATTTCATTACATCATTCATATTCTCAAACTCCTTTTCTAAACTTCTTCGTTCATCATTTCAACGTTCAAGCACAAAGACTTCATTTCCTTGACCAAAACGTTAAACGATTCAGGAACGCCTGTTTCAAAGGTATCTTCGCCACGGACAATTGCCTCATAAACCTTGGTACGACCGTTCACGTCATCAGACTTGACGGTTAACATTTCTTGCAAGGTATATGCCGCACCGTAAGCTTGCAACGCCCACACTTCCATTTCGCCGAAGCGTTGACCACCAAATTGGGCTTTACCACCCAAAGGCTGTTGTGTGACCAAGCTGTACGGACCAACTGAACGAGCGTGCATCTTTTCATCAACAATGTGGTGCAGTTTAATCATGTAAATGATACCCACCGTCACTTTACGGTCAAATTTTTCACCTGTACGACCATCGTAAAGATCAATTTGACCAGATGTCGGCAAACCTGCCATTTCAAGCATATTGTTGATGTCATCATTGCTGGCGCCATCAAAAACAGGTGTTGCCATTGGAATACCGTCTTTGAGGTTTGCTATCAGCTCCATTTTTTCAGGTTCCGAAAGCGGGGCAATGTCAGATTTATATTGCTTTTCGCCATAAATTTGCTTCAAACGCTTATTTAAATCTTCAATTGTCTTTTCGCCACGTTTATATTGTTCGCACATCTCGTTTAATTGCTTGCCAAGTTCTTTGGCCGCCCAACCGAGGTGTGTTTCCAAAATTTGTCCCACGTTCATACGCGAAGGCACGCCCAACGGGTTCAACACAATGTCAACCGGTGTGCCGTCTTCCATATAAGGCATATCTTGCAACGGCAACACGCGGGAAACTGTACCTTTGTTTCCGTGACGACCGGCCATTTTATCGCCGGTTTGCATTTTACGCTTGGTCGCGATGAAAACTTTAACCATTTTCAACACGCCAGGAAGCAAATCGTCACCACGTTGAACTTTCTCAACCTTGTCATCAAAGTGTTTTTGAACTTTAGCGACACGGTCATCAAAAGCCGCGGAAAGCTCCTCAATCTGCGCCATAACGTTTTCGTCTTTCACAACAATCTTACGCCATTGCGCTGAGGGCATTTCATCAAGCATTTCAGCCGTGATTTTAGCCTTTTTGGCAATGCCTTTGGGCGCGTCAACGACTGTCTGACCGACAAGCATTGATTTTAAGCGCGCGTCAAAGCTGCGGCGAACAATGGCAATTTCATCATCACGGTCTTTCGCCAATTGTGAAATTTCTTGTTGTTCAATGGAAAGAGCGCGTTCATCTTTTTCAACGCCACGGCGTGAAAATACATGAACATCAACCACAACGCCCTCAATGCCCGGTTGGACGCGCAAAGATGTGTCGCGCACATCGCTTGCCTTTTCGCCAAAAATAGCGCGGAGAAGTTTTTCTTCAGGCGTGACGGGCGATTCACCTTTCGGGGTGACTTTACCAACCAAAATATCGCCAGCTTTCACTTCGGCACCAATGTAAACAATGCCCGCTTCATCCAAGTTTCTTAAAGCTTCTTCGCCAACATTGGGGATATCGCGCGTGATTTCTTCCTGTCCGAGCTTGGTATCGCGCGCCATAACCTCAAATTCTTCAATATGAAGCGAGGTTAAAACATCATCACGCGAAATGCGCTCAGAAAGCAAAATCGCATCTTCGTAGTTCAAACCATTCCAAGGCATAAACGCCACCAAAACGTTTTTACCCAAAGCAAGCTCGCCCATGTTGGTGCAAGGACCGTCCGCAATGATATCGCCGGCCTTGATTTTATCGCCAACTTTGACAAGCGGCACTTGGTTAATGCAGGTGTTTTGGTTGGAACGGCGGAATTTTTGCAACCGATAAATTTCAACACCGACTTCGCCGGCCTTGCTTGAATCGGAGCGAATCACAATACGGTTGGCATCAACAGAGTCAACCACGCCGTCATACTTTGCAACCAACGTTGCGCCCGAATCTTTGGCCACCGTTTCTTCAATGCCGGTACCAATTAACGGGGCTTCACTACGAAGCAACGGCACGCCTTGGCGTTGCATGTTTGAACCCATCAAAGCACGGTTTGCGTCATCAGATTCCAAGAAAGGAATCAAGGCTGTTGCCACAGAGACCAACTGTTTTGGCGAAACATCAATCAAACCAATTTCAGCCGGACTTGCAAAAATCACCTCACCGGCTTTGCGGCAGGCAATCATATCATTTTCAAAGTGACCGTCATCTTTGACCTTGGCATTAGATTCAGCAATAATAAATTTGCTTTCTTCATCTGCGGAAAGATAAACAACATCTTTGGTCACCACGCCGTTGACAACCTTTCTGTACGGACATTCAATAAAGCCGTATTTATTGATGCGGGCATAGGTTGAAAGCGAGTTAATCAAACCGATGTTCGGACCTTCAGGCGTTTCAATCGGGCAGATACGACCATAGTGCGTGGGGTGCACGTCGCGGACTTCAAAGCCGGCGCGATCACGTGACAAACCACCAGGGCCCAAAGCCGACAAACGGCGCTTGTGGGTAATTTCCGACAACGGGTTGTTCTGGTCCATAAATTGCGAGAGCTGTGAAGAGCCGAAAAATTCGCGAATAACGGCCGCAATCGGTTTCGCATTAACTAAATCTTGCGGTTTGACGTTGTTTAAAACTTCGGCGCTCATCTTTTCACGAATCGCGCGCTCCATTCTGAGCAAGCCCATACGATATTGATTTTCCATCAACTCGCCAACGGAACGAACACGACGATTGCCCAAGTGGTCAATATCGTCCACTTCGCCTTTGCCGTCACGCAATTCAATCATGTGTTTGATGATGCGCAAAATATCGTCTTTGCGCAAAATGCGGTATGTATCAGGCGCTTCTTCAAACGGAATATCTAACGCCAAATTCATCTTCACACGACCGACAGAGGAAAGATCGTAACGATCTTCATCAAAGAAAAGGTTTTTAAATACCTGATGCGAGGCTTCCAACGTGGCTGGTTCGCCCGGGCGCATCACACGGTAAATATCAAGCAATGCCTCTTCACGGCAGTGGTTTTTATCAATCTCAAGCGTGTTGCGGATATAAGGTCCAACATTCACGCCGTCAATATAAAGAATGCTTAATTCGGTAATTTTGTTTTCCGTCAGCTTATTTAAAAGCTCTTCATTTAATTCCGCGCCTGCATCGGCCAAAACTTCGCCTGTTTTGGCATTGACAATGGCTTTTGCTAAATATTTGCCGTAAAGCTGTGTCTTTTCAACCTGATATTCTTCCAAGCCGTCTTTTGCAAGCTTTTCTGCTGTTCGGGGCGTAATTTTTTTACCTTGCTCCCAAACAACCTTGCCTGTTTTGGCATTGATAAGGTCAAAGTCAAACTTAACACCTTTCATACGCTCCGGCACAAACTTAACTTTCCAGCCTTTTTTGTTAGCGGTATAAGTATCTGCTTCATAGAAATAAGCCAAAATTTCTTCTTTATCCATGCCTTTGATATCTTCAAAAGCAACTTTTTTGCCGGCTTTAATTTTTTCTTCCGTTTCGGCAGAATATAAAGAATAAAGCAAAGATGTCACCGGTAATTTGCGGCGGCGGTCAATACGGGCGTAAATCAGGTCTTTAGCGTCAAACTCAAAATCAAGCCAAGAGCCACGATAAGGAATAACACGCGCGGCAAACAAAAATTTGCCCGAAGACATGGTCTTGCCTTTGTCGTGATCAAAGAATACGCCCGGCGAACGGTGCATTTGCGAAACAACAACGCGTTCCGTACCATTAAAGATAAATGTACCTTTATCGGTCATGAGCGGAATATCGCCCATATAAACGTCTTGCTCTTTAATGTCATGAATAGATTTTGCGCCTGTGGCTTCGTCAATATCCCAAACAACCAAACGCAATGTGGCTTTAATAGGCGCGGCATAAGTCATATCGCGCTTAATGCATTCGTCCACATCGTACTTGGGTTCTTCAAGCTCATATTTGACGAACTCAAGTTCGCCTGTTCCTGAAAAATCTTTAATCGGGAAAATGGATTTGAATACCTCTTCCAAACCGAATTCGCAGTGATCGCCGTTAGAATCAACGTTATTAATAAAACTGGAATAAGAACCGGTCTGGACTTCAATCAAACTCGGCATATCAATGACAGCGTCAATTTTGCCGAAGTTTTTTCTTACACGTTTTTTGCTCGTATAAGATGCCTTCATGTTGCTCTTTCCTTTACTAGGTTAAATTCCGCGACAATCCTATCGGCAAACCCGAAACCCGACCGCGGAAGGTTAAAAACAAGTTATTATGCGTTAAAAAACCGAATCGCTCAAACCCCTAGGCATTGTGCCAAACTTGAGCAAATTCACCGAATAATTTTTGCAAAAACTGGCAAATTTTTACACGATTTTATCTTAAATTGCAAGCACTTTTTTTAAATTTTACAGACCGCCTCGGCCTTTCTCCGGAAGAGGTGGCGTTTTGACTTCATCTTCCTTCTTCTTTTCAGGAATAATGTAAGCATCGCAAGCCGGATTTTTATAATCTGTCGGTAATGTCAATTTATCCACACCATTTTCTTGTAAATAAGCATTAAAGCCACTGAGCGAGCCTTTGACATCTTTGACCAGACCGTCAATCACAACCAAGGGGTTACGTCTGTATTTACGTTTTTCTTCTCGCGCTAACTCCGCTTTAATTTCTTTTTTGGCTTTTTCAATATGGATAGGAATAAATGTGTCATAAAGTTTTTCCCATTCCTGCGGCGTTATATCGTATTTTGATTTTTTCAAAGATATACCGGCAGCTGCGACAGATTCTTTCAAATCAGGATTTTTTGAAACAAAATCTTCCAAATCTGGATGCTTTTTATAAATTTCAAATAAAGCACCTAAGGCATATCCAGCGCCAATTGTTGTTGCCGCGCCATAATCACGATCTTGAGAGCCTTCTTCAATCTTGTCAATAAACTTAAGATAAATGTTACTATAACCTTTACGGAAGTTCTCAAATTTATACACTTCTTCCACGCTAGCCAACATATTTTCTTCAGATCTTTCCAGTTTTTTGCCTTTTAATGCCGCATTGTCACGGTACTGTTCAGCTAAACGCTTTTCAAAAAGAATGAACTCCTCTTGTCCAAGTTTTCCACGGGCTTTTTCTTTCATCATATTCATCTTAGCAATATTAAGGCTAATGCCAACCGGCACAATCCCTTTTTCAGCGCATGCCACAAGCCAAACACCTTTATCTTGGTTCGGGATATTTTTAAAATTAAGGTGTGTTATGCCTGTTCCCTTAATCACGCCCAAGAAATCGCCCGCCATAACGTCATCCATCTTTTTACCGCCTGGCGTGGCATAAGCAAAACGGAATTTGCCTGATTTTTGATCCTGCCCAATGTACAAACGATAAGCATAGGTCGGCACATGAAAACCGTTTTTATCTTCCAAGCCATCCATTTTTTCATTATCGCGGTTTGGTTTATCATAAAGGCTAAACTCAAGCATGCCGTTTCTATGATGTTCAAAATAAGTTAAACCGCGCGTTTTATGGATGTCGTTTTCCAAAAAATTCAGCATATCTTCGCGCAAGCTTTCAAGCGTTTTTGGCTTTTTGGCTTTTTTCTTTGGCTCAGGGATAGAAATAACCTCATGTTCAGGCACGGCCGTTTCAAGCTCGCGGATTTCTTCAGGGGCTTTAAGATCTTCTTCCCGCCTATCAGCCAAAAACTTTTTGGTTAACTCCAAAAGCTTGTCATCTAAAGAAAAATCGCTCCCAGCTTCAGGCATATCAATATCATAAACCGAGATACCATTTTTTTCACAAAACTCTAAAATGCGTTTAAAACGCACGTCATCTAGCTTGCTTAAAGTTTCTTCATCAAAGTTTAAGCGCGCTCTTAATTGCGGCTTGTCTTCGCCAGCTTTATCAAAAGGTTCAACCGAAATTGCAAATTTTGAGCCATCTTCTGTTTCAAAGGCAAGCTCCAGCCCTTTGGTCTTATCTTCCACATCTTTGGCTTCAGGTACAATATCGGCGCGCGTTACCTCAACTTCGCGCATTTGAACATGAAGATGGTCATCTTCAGAAATATTTTCACGGATACTGTAGAGTTTCGGAAAAGACTCAGGATATTTTTTCAAAAGGTCAATATCGGCTTCAGCCTTTTTGTCTTCTAAAGCGCGCATGACATTATCATAGCTCATTTCTTCAAAATGATGATTGAGCGTTTTAAACGTCAAATATGTTCTTGCCATTATTTTACTCCACTGTTTGTCCGTTATCTTTAAAGTAACACAATTTATTTTAAATATCAACGATTTTTTTGTCAAAAGTCAAAAAAATCACTTTTGCCAAGCCATAAATTTTTTCATCTGTTTTGCAAAAACCCAAAGGCGGGGTTAAAGCCTCGTCTTTTCGGACTTCTACCATGCAAAAAGCGCCCTCCAGAAGCCAACTTTTTTTCGCAAGCTCAGTCAAAGCTGGTTCTGTTAAGCCTTTGGCATAAGGCGCATCGCAGAACACCAAGTTATATGTTTGTTTTGCATAAGGCAAGTGGCAAGCGTCAGCGCGCAAAACTTCAAGCTTTTGTTTAAAATCAGGAAACAATGCCGCATTTTTTGTAGCCAAAGCCGTGTCTTTATCAATCAGGAGGGCTTTTTCAGCGCCACGAGAAAGGGCTTCCAGCCCAAAAGCGCCCGTACCGGCAAAAATATCAATCACACTTAAGCCCGAAAAGCCGCCAAAACGCGAATAAAGCACGCTAAAAAGCGCTTCACGCGCCCGATCCGATGTTGGACGAACGCCCTCTCGCGTTGGCGAAAAAAGCTTTTTGCCACGATATTTCCCTGCAATTATCCTCATTTTTGAAACCTTGCGCCTAATTGCTCTTTCAAAACTTTTTGCGGAACTTCCCTGATTTCGCCTTTTTTGAGGTTGCCAAGCTGAAACGGCCCGTACGAAACCCTAATTAAACGCGCCACCTCAAGCCCAATAAACTTCATCAACTTTCGGATTTCGCGGTTTTTGCCCTCGGTTAAAGTGATACTAAGCCAAGAATTGCTTCCTTGCGTGCTATCCACAACGGCCGTGACTTTGCCGTATTTGACGCCTTCAACTGTCACGCCTTTTTCAAGTTCCGCCAATTTTTTCAAATCTACGCGCCCATGCACGCGCACCCGATAACGCCTGCTCCATGCATTTTTGGGCAATTCCAGCGTGCGGGAAAGCTCCCCATCGTTAGTTAAAAGCAACAAGCCCTCGGAATTAAGGTCTAGCCGACCAACACTCATCACACGCGGCAAACTTGGCGGTAAATGATCAAAAACAGTCGGGCGATTTTTTTCATCTTTATGCGTGGTAATTAAGCCTGTCGGTTTATAATAAAGCCAAAGGCGTGTTTTTTCCGTTTCAGGCAGTTTTTCGCCGTCAAACAAAACCTTATCCGTCCCTTCCACATTAAACGCCGGCGTTGACACAACTTCGCTATTGACTGTAACGCGCCCTTCTAAAATATATTTTTCAGCATCGCGGCGCGAGCATAACCCCGAACGCGCTATAAATTTTGCTAGCCTTTCGCTCATTTTTTGTTTCCTTTTTGATAAATTTGTTTTATGATAAACCATATTTTGAAAATTGCAAAGGTTATTTATGACTGATCAGGATTATATGGCGCTCGCCCTCAAAGAGGCTCAAAAAGCTTTTCAAGCCGATGAAACACCTGTTGGCGCGGTGCTTGTTGACACTTTAAGCGGAAAAATTGTCGCCAAAGCGCATAATCAAACCGAACATGGGCAAGATGTGACGGCTCACGCCGAAATTTTGGCTCTGCGCAAAGGGCTTAAAAAACTTTCTCAAAAAAGGCTTTGGGATTGCGACTTATATGTGACGCTTGAGCCTTGCGCAATGTGCGCGGCCGCTATTTCTTTTGCGCGCATTCGGCGGGTTGTTTTTGGGGCTTTTGATGCCAAAGGCGGCGCGGTTGAGAGTCATATTCGCTTTTTTGAAAGCCCTGCTTGTCATTTTCGCCCCAATGTTAAAAGTGGCGTGAATAACCTTGAATGCGGACAAATTTTGAAAGATTTTTTTAAAACCAAACGCGCAAAAAACTCTTGACAAAATATATTTTATCATATAACCTCTTTATCAATTAACCTTATTATGTCTTATATTTAACTTCTTATTATTATGAAAACAAATGAAAAACCTTTTCTAAGGGCTTTTAAGACCGTGCTTGCTTTGGCAGGGGCAGTTGTTGGCATTATTGCTCTATTCTTTTTGTGCGACTTTATGTACGAAAAAGAACAGTTTGCTTTTCCTTTATGGATTTCTGCAAACGCACTGCTTTACATTTTTTTTCTCATGACCAATGACAAAGAGCTTGTTATTTATGTGCTCTTTTTTCTTGTCAATGCACTCGGGTGGGTAATTGGCGCCCTAATTTGCTGGATTGCCGGCTTAAAAATTTTGATTTGCACGCCCATCCTTTTTGGTATGGTTCTTATTCTGTTATTCTTTGTTCTTAGCGGTTTTTATCCCGCTTGTGTATCTCTCAAAAAGAATTACAAAAGATGGTATCATGAAGGTATCATAAAAAATTGGTTGCAATGGTTAGCCGGACTTTTGACGGGCATTATTGTCGTTGGGATTCTGGTTTATGCTTTTTACTTTTTCATATAATTTTAAAAGGTCGCTTTCATTTGGCGACCTTTTATTTTTCCTCATTTTTTGGCTCACCTTGCAGATTGTTCAAAAACTGGTTTTCAATTTGCAAATAGCGGTCTGAAAGCCCTTTGGATTGTAAAATCAGCGCCACCGTGATTAAAAGCATGAGAAAAGTCACTTTTGGATTTTCGGTTAAAAACTGATGCACAACCATCACAATAAAAAAGCCCACAAGCCCCAAACGAAACCCCGTTAAGACCAATAGCGGCAGGCGGTTTGAGGCACGTGCGTACCACAAAATACTGTAAATGCGCGCCGCGCGACTCTCTGATAAAAAAAGCTTTTTTACAAAAGGCGTGTTTTCTGTTAAGACATTTTGCCAAACCGATTGGCTTGAAGGCACACATTTATCGTTTATCGGTAAACTTCCCTCGCAAACACTTTCTGCCTTTGTTAAATTTTTAAAACCCAATCTTGATAAAACGCTGTAAAACGCATCTATTAATGTGCCATTGTAGCCAATGAGGCCTTTTAAAAACGGCGACATCAACACAAGGGTTGAAATCGTTAAAACAAGGCGTGCCGACAAATCAGGCAATTCTTTTGATAACCATGGGCGCACGACGCTCATCATCAGCGCCATAACAGCATACAAGACAACTGAAAATAAAAAAATGCGCATAAACCAGCTCTTAAACAATTCGCGCCATAATTTTTCTTCTGTCAGGGCAACAACATTTTTCTTGGTGCCGCGGTTGATGTATTCGTGCCAACTTAAGGGCAAAATTTTGTTTAAGATTTTATAAGCTTTGTCGGCCGATTTAATCATCAGTGGCGTTAAAAACGTCGTAACAACCGAAACCGCCACAATAATCGGATAAACAAAGCCGTCTAAAACGCCAAGTTCTCGCCCCAAGGTGGCAATAATGAAGGCAAATTCGCCAACTTGCGCCAAGGAAAAACTACTTTCAACCGCTGTTTTTAAATTCTGACCTGATATGGTAAATCCAAAAATGGAAAATACCACTTTGCCGATAATCACAACAAGCGTGATGATTAAAATGGGATAAGCATAAGTGACAAACATCAAAGGATTAACCATCATGCCAACACTTACAAAAAATACCGCGCCAAAAAAATCTTTCAAAGGTTTTATAACCGTTTCAATATGCTTAATCGCGCCTGTTTCGGATAAAACCGAGCCCATAACAAAAGCGCCTAAAGCGGAGGAAAACCCTGAATAAACCGCGATAAACACCATGGATAAACTTAAGGTAACGCTTAAAAGCAAAAGCATTTCATCGTTTAACAAGGGGCTTATTTTTTGAAGCATCGTCGGGACAATATAAATGCCTATGATAAAGCATAAAACCAAAAAGAACATCAGCTTAAAAGCGCTTAATCCCAACGCTTCGCCGTTGATGTTATTACCAAGCGCGATAGTGGGCAATAAAACCAAAAGCAAAATGCCCATCATATCTTCTATGACTAAAACGCCAAAAACAAGATCCGTAAATTTTTGTTTTGGAATGCCCAAGTCATCAAAGGCCTTGATAATGATGGTGGTTGATGACATGGAAATCATGGAGCCTAAAAAGAAACTGTCTATGGTACTCCAAGATAAAAACAAGCCTGCGTAATGACCTAAAAAAAGCAAAAGAAATATGTTGAGCGTGGCGGTAATTGTGGCGGACTTGCCAACACTTAATAATTTTTTGAAGCTGAACTCTAACCCTAAGCCAAAAAGCAAAAAAATGACGCCGATATCTGCCCAAATCAGCAAGTTTTGAGAATCTGAAACGGTGGGCAAAAAATGAAGATAAGGACCTGCTAAAATGCCTGCAAGCAAGTAGCCCAACACCATCGGTTGCTTAAATCTTCTGAAAATAAGCGTGATGACAGCGGCATAAACCGTAATTAACGTTAAATCGGCTATAAGAGGATGAAGCCCATGCATTTGTTTTCCTCATTGTTTAACTGCTGATAAGATAAGGGCTTATTTTGATATTTCCATAACAAGGCACAAAAAAACGCCCCGAAGGACGTTTTTTTTGATTTTACACTACGCTATACAGTCCCCAAAGCAAGGCAAAGACTATAAAGCAAAAGATAATGCCGAACAGTTTAATATACCACTTTGTTTTTTCCTCTTCTTTATGCCAAAGAAGCAAAACTAACGGGCTCAAGAATAGCACTGTTAAAGATATGGGCACGCAAAATTGTGCTATAGGATTGTCTGTAAAAAAGACAACACCATATTTTGCAAACACAGGTTTCGTGATGACTGCTATCATCATGACCAGAATCACAAACCCTATGAGACTGGCGAAAAAATATCGCCAAGGAAGAAACTTTTCCACTGTAGCCACGGACAGGAGCAAGAAAATTGCCGTTACTCCCATGAAAGCGAGAAAAATCACTCCCATGCGATCCATGAGACAAAAGCTCGCAAGAAACATCACAAAGCCTACAATCAGCGATTTGATGGACATTTCTCCCAAATTTTTCAATAATTCCTTCATAATTTTTATATTTTGGTTACACAATAATTTTTTTAAGAAACAAATACTATTTTTCATTTTCTCTTTTGTCAATAAAAAAATGTGGGCAAAAGCGCTTCCGACTTTGCAAAAAATATCAACGGCGCTAAACTTTAGCTTACGTGATAAGGAGGCATAATGAGCCGGATTGTCGGGGTGCTTCTGCCCCTGCCTTTTCAAGATGTTTTTGATTACACCGCCAATGATGATGTTTCATTGGGGCAAATTGTGCGCGTGCCCTTTGGGCGCGAATCGCAGGTGGGCGTGGTGTGGAAAATCGGGCAATCTTCCAAGCTTGAAAAATCTAAAATCAAACCCGTGACCGAAGTTTTGCAACTGCCGCCTTTAAGCCAAAAGCTTATGAAACTTGTGGAATTTGTGGCGTCTTATAATATGGCCTTTTTGGGATTGGTGCTTAAAATGGTGCTTTGCGCTAAAAACGTTTTTGATGACCCGAAAGTTGAGGTTCTTTATAAGCTTACCAGCAAAACGCTCCAAGATGCCAAGCTCAAAAACTCGGACGCACGGTGGCGCGTGATTGAGCTTTTGCGCCATGGACCTTATTCACGGGTGGAAATTGCCAAAGGTGCCGGCGTTTCACAAAGCGTGATTAAAACCCTGATTGATGCAGGGCTTTTAGAGCCTTTTCATCAGCCAAAACGCAAAAAATCAGAAGTGCCGAAATTTTCTTTCACGCAAGTAAACTTAACCGATGAGCAAAGACAAGCCGCCGACTATCTTTGCGCCAAATGCGACACAGGCTTTAGCGTGACGCTTTTGGACGGTGTGACCGGTTCGGGCAAGACGGAAGTTTATTTTGAGGCGGTTGAAAAAGTTTTGCGCGCCGGCAAGCAAGCCTTGATTTTGGTGCCTGAAATTTCATTGACAACACAGTGGTTGGAGCGTTTTCAAAAACGTTTCGGCGTGTTGCCGGCACAATGGCATTCGGCGCTTGGCAATAACGAGCGCGCCGAAACATGGAAAGCCGTTTTTGAAAACCGCATACAAGCGGTTGTCGGCGCGAGATCCGCGCTCTTTCTTCCTTATGCCGATTTGGGGCTTATTATTGTTGATGAAAGTCATGATCATTCGTTTAAGCAAGAAGACGTGGTTAATTATCAGGCGCGGGATATGGCGGTTGTGCGCGCCAAGTTTGAAAATATCCCGATTATCCTTTCCACCGCCACGCCTGATTTGGAAACAACCGTTAATGTGGAACAAGGCAAATATGACACGGTTGTTTTGAAGAATCGGTTTGCCGCCGCTAAATTGCCCGAAATCAATATTGTGGATTTAAAGAAAGATAAGCCCGTTAAAGGCGATTGGGGTGTTTCGTGGCTTTCGCCAACACTTGTAAAGGCTTTGGCAGAAAACCTTGAAAAAGGCGAGCAATCTATGCTCTTTTTAAACCGCCGCGGTTATGCACCACTGATGATTTGCCGTGATTGTGGGCACAGAATTCAATGTCCACATTGTAGCGCGTGGCTGACAGAACACCGCGCCTCGGGGCGGCTTGTCTGCCACCATTGTGGCTATTTTATTCCAACGCCCAAAACCTGCCCTGAATGTCATTCCGAAACAGGCCTAACCGCTTGTGGCCCTGGGGTGGAGCGTATTGCCGAGGAAGTCCGCGGGCGTTTCCCGAAAGCGCGGGTTGAGGTGCTTTCAAGCGATACGGCTTATTCCTTTGCGGAAGTTTCTGCCGCTATTGAACGTATGGAAAACCGCGAAACGGATATTTTAATCGGCACACAGATTTTGGCCAAGGGGCATCATTTTCCGGCGTTGACGCTTGTAGGCATTGTAGATGCCGATTTAGGTCTGATGGGCTCTGATTTGCGCGCGGCGGAGCGGACGTTTCAGCTTTTGTCGCAAGTTTCAGGGCGCGCCGGACGCGCTTCTCAAAAAGGTGTGGTTTATCTGCAAACACTCCAACCTGAAAACCCTGTTTTGCAAGCGCTGATTAAAAATGATCGCGAACGTTTTCAAACCCTTGAAAAGCAGGCGCGTCAACGCCTTGCGCTACCGCCTTTCGGGCGCTTGGCGGCGCTGATTGTTTCAGGGACAAATGCGCATGCCACCGAAAAAGTGGCGCAAGCTTTAGCCAAATGCGCTCCTTACGGTAATGGGTGCGATGTTTTAGGCCCCGCACCGGCACCGATTTATATGTTGCGTGGAAAATTCAGATACCGCTTGCTTTTAAAAACTCAAAAGACTATAAATATACAAGCGGTGGTCAAAAAGTGGCTTTCTATGGTCAATGTGCCAAACGCTGTGCGCGTGGAAGCCGATATTGACCCCTACTCGTTTATGTGAAAAGTAAGGCAAGGTATGAAAAAAAATTCGCAATATGAAACAGCCCAAAAATATGCCAAAGCATTGTTTGATGCCGCACAAGCCAAGCAATGCACCGAAAAAGTGTTTCAAGATGTTGAAATGTTGCGGCAAAGCTTAAATGCCGAGCAAATCCGCCTTCTTTCAAATCCGCAATTTGAAGGCACGCTTTTAGATGAAACATTAGCTGAAATTAAGCAAAAGCTCAACCTTTCAGATACAACGCTTCATTTCTTAAAACTTTTAGCCTCGCGCAAGCAATTTTATGTGATTATGCAAATCTTTGATATTTACACGCATATTTTTTACAAGGCGCAGGGCGTTATGGAAGTTTGTGTGCAAAGCGTGCGCAAGCTTTCAACACCGCAAGTGCAAAAATTGGAAAAAGGACTTGAAAAAGCCCTTCAACAACGTATTCATATAACTTATATTCTTAATCCGAATATTTTGGGCGGGTTATCGTTGCAATACGGCGATATTCTCGTTGATGACACCATACGCGGCAAATTAAACCAATTGGAAAAAATCATGAAAGGTCATGAATAAATGTCTATCAAAACAGATGAAATAACCTCCATTTTACAAGAAAAAATAGCCCATTATAAACTTGAAACGGATATGCGCGAAGTTGGCTATGTTTTAAGCGTGGGCGACGGCATTGCGCAAGTTTATGGGCTTGATAATGTTCAGGCTAACGAAATGGTTGAGTTTGCCTCGGGCGTGAAAGGTATGGCCTTAAATTTGGAAGAAAACAGCGTTGGTGTCGTGATTTTTGGCTCTGATGAAAGCATTAAGGAAGGCGATGTTGTCAAACGCACCGACCGCATTGTGAGCGTGCCTGTCGGCAAAGAGCTTTTGGGGCGAGTCGTGAATGCTTTGGGCGAACCGATTGACGGCTTGGGCAAAATTGGGGCTAAACATTCAAGCTTTTCAGAAATTAAAGCCCCTGGCATTATTGAACGTCGTAGCGTGCATGAACCTATGCAAACCGGCTTAAAAATTATTGATTCGCTTATCCCAATCGGGCGCGGGCAACGCGAACTGATTATCGGGGATCGGCAAACCGGTAAAACTTCTATTATCTTAGATACAATCATTAATCAAAAACGCTTAAACGATGCCGCTAAGTCCGAGCAGGAAAAGCTTTATTGCATTTATGTTGCTATTGGGCAAAAACGCTCTACCGTGGCGCAGGTTGTGAAAACGCTTAAAGATCACGGCGCGATGGATTATACCATTGTGGTGGCGGCAACTGCCTCCGAATCGGCGCCGTTGCAATTCATTGCCCCTTACTCGGGTTGCGCGATGGGCGAATATTTTCGTGATAATGGTATGCATGCGGTGATCTTTTATGACGATCTTTCAAAGCAAGCGACGGCTTATCGGCAAATGTCTTTGTTGCTCCGCCGTCCGCCAGGGCGCGAAGCTTATCCGGGCGATGTCTTTTATCTGCACTCGCGTTTGTTGGAGCGCGCCGCCAAAATGGACGATGCGCATGGCGCGGGCTCGCTTACGGCTTTGCCCGTGATTGAAACGCAGGCAGGCGACGTTTCCGCCTATATTCCAACGAATGTGATTTCCATTACAGACGGACAAATTTTCTTGGAAACAAACCTCTTTTATCAGGGTGTGCGGCCTGCCGTCAATGTCGGTATTTCGGTTAGTCGTGTCGGTTCTGCCGCGCAAATTAAGGCGATGAAGCAGGTCTCAGGTTCTATGAAGCTTGATTTGGCACAATATCGCGAAATGGCTTCATTTGCTCAGTTTGCCTCTGATTTAGATGCCTCAACGAAAAAACTTTTGGATCGTGGCGCAAGGCTAACCGAGCTTTTAAAGCAACCCGTTTATCATCCGATGCCTGTTGAAGACGAAGTTGTTGCTATTTTTGCAGGTGTCAAAGGCTTTTTGGACAAGATGCCAATTGCCGATATTAAGCATTTTGAGGCAGAATCTCTTGAAGTGCTTAAAGCAACGCATCCGGAATATCTTTCTGATATAAAAACCAAAAAGCTCATTTCTGATGACTTGGAAGAAAAGCTTAAAGCCTTTTTTGCCGAGCGTTTGGCTCAATATGAAGAAAACAAAAAGGCGGCATAATGGCAGGGCTCAAGGAATTACGCAACCGCTTGGAAAGCATTAAGTCAACGCAGAAAATTACTTCCGCGATGAAGCTTGTTGCCGCCTCGCGTTTGCGGCGCGCGCAGCTTTTGCTTGATAAAAGCGTGATTTATTCCGATATGCTCTCAACCATTGTAAAACGCCTTGCCGCCACTATCAGAGAAGAAGAGGCTGAAAAAAACGTGCGCTATCTGTTGCCTTCGTTGGTGCGTCAGCCTCAAAATCCGAAGCGCTATCTCTTGGTTGTCTTTGCCTCGGATCGGGGGCTTTGCGGCAGTTATAACCAAAACGTGGGGCGCGCCGCCGTTCGTCGCGCCGATGCTCTGTTGAGCCAAGGCAAAGAAGTTGAAATTATTTGCTTTGGCAAAAAAGGTTTTCATATTTTAAAGCGCCGTCACGCTGATTTGGTTGTTGAAAATCTGCCCGCGCTAGAGCCTGATTTGAAAAACGAAACAGCTCTGATGCTTTTGGAAAAAATCAGGCATTATAACCCTGATATCTGCGAAGTTATTTATAGCTTTTTTTATTCTGCCTTAAGTCGCGAGATGAAAACGGAACAAGTGTTTCCCCTACCCTTAAGCGTGTTGGAATCTGATGACGATGTTTCGCTTTTACGGGTGGGCAACGCTTATTACGATTATAAGCCTGATAAGTTTGAAATGCTTGACGCGCTTTTGCCTCAACTTCAGGCAAATATCATTTTCAGGACAATGATGAACGCTTTGGCATCTGAACACGGCGCGCGTATGGCCGCTATGGATAACGCCACCCGAAATGCCAAAGATATGATTAGTTCGCTCACGCTTAAATATAACAGTATTCGGCAATCCGCTATTACAACCGAATTGACCGAGATTATTTCCGGTGCTGAGGCACTTTAAGGAGTACAAATGATGAAAAAAACAAAATCCGCTCAATCTAACACCACCGCCACAGGGCAAATTGCGCAAATTACCGGCGCAGTTGTTGACGTTAAGTTTAATAGCACCGCCGATATGCCAAACATTCAAAATGCCTTGGAAGTGGATAATCACGGCAAAAAGCTTGTTTTGGAAGTGGCGCAACATATTGGCGACAACGTGGCGCGCACCATTGCTATGGATACCACGGATGGTTTAACGCGAGGTTTACCTGTGATAAACACCGGCAAACCGATTGAAGTGCCTGTCGGGCCTGAAATGCTTGGGCGAATTATTAATGTGATTGGCGAACCTGTTGACGGGCGGGGCAAAATTGAATCAAAGCTTTATTACCCCATTCATCGGGAGGCGCCGTCCTTTACCGATCAAGCAACCGAAACAGAAATTTTGGTCACGGGCATTAAAGTCATTGACTTGCTTGAGCCTTATGCCAAAGGTGGCAAAATCGGGCTTTTCGGCGGTGCCGGCGTTGGTAAAACCGTTTTGATTCAGGAGCTTATTCATAACGTTGCCAAAGGGCACGGTGGCTATTCGGTTTTTGCAGGCGTTGGCGAGCGGACGCGCGAGGGCAATGACCTTTATCATGAAATGATTGAATCAGGCATTATTGACCTTGAGGGCAAAAATTCTAAAACCGTTTTGGTTTACGGACAAATGAACGAACCCCCGGGGGCGCGTGCGCGTGTGGCTTTAACAGGCTTGACGCAAGCAGAATATTTTAGAGATGAAGCGCATCAAGACGTGTTGTTTTTCGTGGATAACATCTTCCGCTTTACGCAAGCTGGCTCGGAAGTTTCCGCGTTGTTGGGGCGTATTCCTTCCGCTGTGGGCTATCAGCCGACCTTGGGCACGGATATGGGCGCGATGCAAGAGCGCATTACCTCAACCAAAAATGGTTCCATTACTTCTGTGCAAGCGGTTTATGTGCCGGCGGATGACTTGACTGATCCTGCGCCGGCGACAACCTTTGCGCACCTAGACGCCACAACGGTTTTATCGCGTAAAATTTCGGAGCTTGGCATTTATCCGGCGGTTGATCCGCTTGATTCCACAAGTCGCGTTTTAGCGCCCGATGTGGTTGGCGAAGAACATTATGCCGTGGCGCGCGGGGTGCAGGAAGTTTTGCAAAAATATAATTCCTTGCAAGATATTATCGCTATTTTGGGTATGGACGAGCTTTCTGATGAAGATCGGCTCACGGTGGCGCGCGCGCGGAAAATTCAGCGTTTTCTCTCACAACCTTTCCATGTGGCGGAAGTGTTTACCGGCGTGAAAGGCGAATTTGTGCAACTTCAAGACACGATTAAAGGCTTTAAGGGCATTTTGGAAGGGAAATATGACGATATTCCTGAACAGGCGTTTTATATGGTCGGGACGATAGAGCAGGCTTTGGAAAAAGCAGCGCAAATGAAAGAGGGGAAAGGCGTCTAGAGTTGGAAAGGCGTCTAGCTGGCACCTTTTGGGGAACATGTCTAATGGGCACCTAGAGCGATTTTTTGCTCAAAAGTGTCCTCACGTACCTCTTACGTACGCTGCGGTACTTTTGGGCTTAAAATCACTCTATCTGCACCACTTCTTGCTCGTAAGTTTTGCGATTAACGCAAAACTAACTCGCTTCGGTCACCGCTCTGTAACGCTTGCATCGGCGCTTATCAGCGCCTCGCAACCTAACACTCGCGTGATGTCGCCTTGCAAACACCAATTACTTTTGGTGTTTGCAAGGCTCCACCCCTTTCCGCGGACTATGAGAAAAATAAGGATTTGTTTTTTATTCTTTTCTCCAATTTGGGGAATTGGGAATCTCTGGCAAGGTTGTTGTGGCGGAAGTGGTTGGGTGATATGAAACACCTTTATAAACCAATGTGTCCGTCAAGTTAGAGGCGGTGATTTCTATAGTTTCCGACCAAACCATGAGCCCTTCAAGCTGGAGAAGAACAGGATTTTGCGAGGTCCCTGACAATACCAAATTATACTTATGTTGCGCTTCATTTGTCATGCGCTCAGTAATGTTGAAAGAAACCCGGCTCCCTTCCTCAAAAAGATATTTTCCTTCTTTCGGCCCATAAGCAAAAAGTTTTTCTGCCGTTATGTTCGCCGTTGTTCCCTTAAATCTGAAAGGAGCCCCGTTAGAAAAAGCGTTTGCTTTCGTAATATTTATTTGGGCGTTTTCAAAAGTTAACTCTGAGTTCCAAAAAACACTTCCGTTAGGATTTGTGAAAGAGGCTGTCAAATTGGTACCCGCAAATTGAATTTTTGAGGATTTAAAAACATTACAATGTATGGAGTTAAGATTAATGTCAACTTTGTCTTTAAAAATAAAAGTTGCGTTATAGAAAGCTGCATTTTCTTGATTTTCTGTCACTTGCGAATCATAAATTAAGGAAACATTTTCTAAGGAAACAATGTTGTCTTTGTTAGAACTGTTGATATAAACATGGTTATAGTGAGTCACACTGTCTTGATGATGCAGATTGATGTTTTTGAAAGCGGTGTTGTTTTCAACAGTTATGACTGTTTTATTTGCTTGATTCGCAAAAGTTGATAGCGTATGCCCGCTGCCATCAAGCGTGGTATTGGCAGCAAGCGTGAAGCCTTGGTTTTCAGGAATGGTGATGTCGTTTTTCATGGTTACAACTTTGCATTTACCGGAACCTGCAAGGCTTGAAAGCGTGTCTGAATCCCAAGCTAAACAAGGTGTTTGGCAAAGTGTGTAACTTTTATCGCCTTTGCAGGTGGCAATATCCGCGCACCAAGCTGATTTGTCTGATTGCGTAAAGCCTAAAGTTTCGCAATTATAGCGAACACACTTTTTATATGATTGGTCGTAAGGACAAAGAATATAACCGTTTTTATCACATTTTGGATTATCTTCTTTGGAATAATTTAATTCTTCACAAGTCGGTTGCTTTTCACAATTCAACGCCACCGCTTGTCCTGAAAACAAAATCATAACTAAAAATAAAACGTACTTCATTCTTTCCTCCTTAAATTAAAAAGTTCTCCCATCCGAATCGTCATCCTGAAACGACCCCAAAAGTCAACCCAAAACGACCCAAAATGTCATGCTGAACTTGTTTCAGCATCTCTTTTTATGAGCGCCCGAAACGAATTTGGGATGACGTTTTAGAGAGACTTTCCCTCTTTTGTTCTAGCCAAAGAAATGTGGAGAGTGGTGCAGATAAAGTCGTTTCAAAAGTGAGGAAAATTTGAGCGTACATAGACGTACGTGAATTTTCCGAACTTGAAGAAAAGGCTTTAGATGTGCCGCTATACACATTTCTCAAAAAAAGGTACGTTTAAATGCGCGTTTCATCAAGAAAATAACCTTTTGAAAAATCTCAAAAATTTTCCTTGACAAATTGTACATTTAAAGGTACGTTTTTTTGTGCATGTTTTATTGATAAGTTATTGATTTTCTTGTTTTTTCTTTGTCATTCCGGACTTGTTTCGGAATCTCATAAAAAGATGCTGAAATATTCTTGCTCATAAGTTTTGCGTTTATCGCAAAACTAACTCGCTTCGGTCACCGCTCTGTAACGCTTGCATCGGCGCTTATCAGCGCCTCGCAAGCTAACCCTCGCGTTATCTCGCTTTCAAAACACCAATTACTTTTGGTGTTTTTATAGGCTCTACAGCATGACGATTCGGATGTTTTTTACACTTGGATTCTTCGGCTTCTTGCTCATAGAACAGAGCTTACGAGCAAGAAGGACGTTTTTTTAATAAATAAAGCTATGGCTAATATGAACGCGCGTAAATCACATCAATTGTTGCCGGCTTGCCGGTTAAGAGGCAGGTGCCCTCTGTGCCGGACTGGTCAAAAGGCAGACAGCGGATGGTTATTTTCATATTTTTGAGCAATTGGTCGCTGTTTTCATCGCCACTCCATTTGCCACGCACAAAAGCCACTTTGCCTTGTTTGCCCTCTTCAATCCATTGGTTCGCCTCGGCAAAATACGTTTGAAAGGCCTCAGGCGTGGTAATATCAGTGCGAATGTTACTGAACAGGCGCGTTTGGGCGCGTTCAAACATAGTTTTTTGAATGTTTTGCACACGCTCGGCCGCTGTTGCGCAAAATTCCGCACGCGGCGCAATCTGCTTGCCTTCCGGCGTACCTAACTTTAAGCGCTCTTTAATCATCACATTGCCGGCATCGGCATCACGCTTGCCGATTTCAAGAATAATCGGCGCTCCTTTGCGCGTCCATTCCCAAAACTTATCCACGGAAGATTTATCGCGCCGGTCAATTTTAAGACGGAGCTTTTCGCCAAAAGGCGTTTGCGCGCTTAAATCTTGGCGAATCTCTTCAATATAAGCCATAACCGCCTCTTCATCCGCCGGATTTTTAATAACCGGCACAATCACAATCTGATAAGGCGCAATCTTGGGTGGCACAATCATCCCTTCATCATCGGCATGAGTCATAATCAGACCACCGATTAAACGCGTGGACACACCCCAAGAAGTGGTGTAAGCAAATTCCGGCTGATTTTGGCGATTAATGAAACTGATATTCGCCGATTTCGCAAAATTTTGCCCCAAGAAATGCGATGTTCCGGCTTGTAAAGATTTGCCGTCTTGCATCATCGCTTCAATACAATAAGTATCAACCGCGCCGGGAAATTTATCATATTCGGGCTTGCGTCCCATAATCACAGGCATAGCCAAACTTTCTTCACATAACTCGCGGTAAGCCTCAAGCATCAGCTTTGTTTCCGCTTCCGCTTCGGCGGCGGTGGCGTGCGCGGTGTGACCTTCCTGCCACAAAAACTCCCGCGTGCGCAAAAACAGCCGCGGACGCATTTCCCAACGCACAACATTTGCCCATTGATTGATTAAAACCGGCAAGTCGCGGTAAGACTTAATCCACTTGGAAAAAGCATCGGCAATAATGGTTTCAGATGTCGGGCGGACAATTAAGGGCTCCTCAAGCTTGGAATCGGGGACAAGTTTGCCTTCATGCATTGACAGGCGCGAATGCGTCACCACCGCCATTTCTTTGGCAAAACCATCCACATGCTCGGCTTCTTTCCGGAAAAAAGAAAGCGGAATAAACATCGGAAAATAGCAGTTCTCATGACCGGTTGATTTAATCTTTTCATCAAAAATATCACGAATGCGCTCCCAAATGCCGTAACCCCAAGGTTTAATGACCATGCAACCGGGGGAAGACGAGTTTTCGGCCATATCGGCCTCGCTGACCACACATTGATACCATTCGGGATAATTTTCTTGGCGCGTTTTCTTTAAAGACATAAAGCTATTCTCCTTTTTTCATAAATAATGAAACATTCGCGAACCCCAATGCCGCGAATTTGTGCAAGGACTATAACAAAATAAAATTAAAATGTACAGTGTTTTTTAATGCTTACAAAAAATTGCAGATTAATGGCATTTGAACCGCAAAATAGTTCTTGCAAACCGAAATATTTGGAGTAAGTTAAAAACATAAGGATATTAAAAAGGAAAACACCGATGCCGATTGCTCTTGAGATTTATGCCCCCGAAAAACTTGTTTTTAGCGATAAAGCGGATAAGGTTGTTTTGCCCGTGGCGGAAGGCACGCTGACCATTATTCAAGGACGCGCGCCACGACTTCAGGCTTTAACGGCAGGTGATGTTGTTCTTTTAGATGAAGCGAATCGCGAGGTGAAGAGGGTTGGCATTAGCGGAGGGGTGGCTGATATAGCATCTGAAAAAGTTCACCTCCTCTTAGTCTCGGGAACGCGTCTCATGGGCGCCTAGAGCGATTTTTTGCTCAAAAGTGTCCTCATGTACTTCTATGGTCTTACTCGTAAGTTTTGCGTTAATCGCAAAACTAACTCGTTTCGATCTTGCTCGTAAGCTCTGCTCTATGAGCAATCGCTAACTCGCTTCGGTCACCGCTCTGTAACGCTTGCATCGGCGCTTATCAGCGCCTCACAACCTAACACTCGCGTGATGTCGCCTTGCAAACACCAATTACTTTTGGTGTTTGCAAGGCTCCACCCCTTTCCGTGGACTATGAGAAAAATAAGGATTTGTTTTTTATTCTTTTCTCCAATCTGGGGAATTTGGAATCTCCGAAAGTTTTGTTGTGCCGATTTGTTTCGGGCGGTATGTGACACCATTCAAAATAAATTTATCTGTGGTGTTGGTTGCCACAATATTAGTTTTCTCCGCCCCGTCCCCGCTATATTTCATCTTTAACACAGCAGGGTTTTCAGCGGTGCCTTTAAGCGTTATTGACGCTGCTTTTTGATTACCTTGTGAGTATAAAGAAGAGAGTTCTAAACTAACATTTGCATCCTCTTTCAAAATCAAGTTAAGATCGTGATATATAGCATAAAAAAGATAACCTCCTTTTAAATTTGCTTCACTATTTTGAAATGTTACAGAATATCCAGCCATAAAAAGGGAACTTAAGGTCTCAAGCTGAATTGTGGCGTTTGTAAAGGTTAAATCAACTGTATCAGATATAGTTGCATGATTCCCTTTCAAATAAACTTGGGCATCTGTGAAATTATATGTGCCTCTAAAAAAGCCGACCATAGAGCGCTTGGCCTCTATATCAAGCGCAAATTTTCCGCGTATATTATAAGTGCCATCATTAAAAACGGCACTCCATACAGTCGTATTGTCATCTGAAGAAATCAAAATATCCATATTTTCAAGAGAAATCGTATCATCAGCAGAAGCTATTAAAAAACTAAACTCTTCTAGATTACCCGCTGTGTGGCGAATTTTGATGTTTTTCATTCCTGTGTTATTCTTAGCCCTCACAACGATATGTTCAGCTTGATTACTTGATGATGTCAATGTGTGCCCGCCACCGTCAATGACGGTATTTTCTGCCAAAGTAAGAGATTCGTTAAGGGGTATGGTAATGTCATTTTTCATTGTGATAATTTTGCATTTTCCCGATTCCGCAAGGTTGCTAAATTCCTCATAAGTGGTTGCAAAGCAAGGCGATTGGCAGGCTGTAAAGGTTTCGTCCGTTTTGCAATGCGCAATATCCGCGCACCATTCTGATTTGTCTGATTGTGTAAAACCAAGCGACTCGCAATTAAAGTTGACACATTTTTTATAGGATTGGTCATAAGGGCAAAGAATATAACCGTTTTTATCACATTTTGGATTATCTTCTTTGGAATAATTTAATTCTTCACAAGTCGGTTGCTTGCTACAATCTAAAGCCACCGCCTGACTTGAAAACAAAATCATCATTAAAAATAAAACGTACTTCATTCTTTCCTCCTTAATTACAGACTCCGCCGTCGTCACTCTGAGCGTCAGCGAAGAGTCCAGGACAACAAATTAGCTATATTGTTCCTGGATGCTTCGCGAATGGTGCTATCGCATCAAAGCTCAGCATGACGTTTGAGTGAGATTTTTCCCTCTCTCAAAAAAAGGTACGTTTAAATGCGCAAATCGTCAAAGAAATTTATATTTGAAAAAACAATGCATTATTTTCTTGACAAATTGCACATTTAAAGGTACGTTTTTTTACACACGATTTTATGATAAGTTATTGATTTTGCGTTAGTTTATTAACTGTTGACGAGGCGATAAAAATCTGATATAAGTTTTACTTGTTAAAATTTATAATTATGAAAAAAGTATTATTTTTGCACCTTATCGGGTGCATTTTATGCCTTGTGGGCATTGTGTTATCTCTCATAAATGGTGCTTTGAGCATTTCATTTTTTGCCACCGGCATAGTGCTTTATGCGCTGAGTATTTACATCAACAATCGGCGGGAAAAGAAGAATCTTCCCACATGGTAATATTAAAGCCCCTTTTAAGGGGCTTTTCTTATTTTTCAAGCGGTTTAAGCTTGCCTTTCAGGGCAATTTTTAACACCTCGCTCACATCGGAAACAGGAATAATTTTAAGCCCTGTTTTGACATTATCGGGAATTTCCGCCAAGTCTTTTTCATTTTCTTTCGGAATAATCACCGTCTTAATGCCCCCGCGCAACGCCGAAAGCAACTTTTCTTTTAAGCCACCAATCGGCAAAACGCGCCCTTGAAGCGTGATTTCGCCCGTCATCGCAACGTCTTTGCGCACCGGCAACTTTGTAAACACCGAAACAAGCGTTGTGTACATGGCAATGCCTGCGGACGGCCCGTCTTTGGGCGTGGCACCCTCCGGCACATGAATATGCACGTCTGTTTTATCAAAAACCTCAGGATCAATGCCCAACGCTTTAGAATGCGCGCGAACCACCGAAAAGGCTGTGTCAATGGATTCTTTCATGACATCACCCAATTTGCCGGTCTGCATCACTTTACCCTTGCCGGGCATATCCACCGCCTCAATGAACAAAATATCGCCGCCGACTTCCGTCCACGCCAAACCCGTCGTGACACCGATGTGATCTTCCTCTTCCGCCTCGCCGAAACGGAAACGGCGCACACCTAAGTATTTCTCCAAGTTCTTAGCGTTGACCTCAATTTTAACGCAACGATCTTTGTTCATCAAAATTTCTTTGACAGATTTGCGCGCAATGGTCGCGAGCTCGCGCTCCAGGTTGCGCACGCCCGCCTCTCGCGTGTAATAACGGATAATATCACGCACGGCATCGTCACTGATAGAAAGTTCTGAACATGCCACCGCATTTTCGCCAAATATTTTCGGGATTAAGTGCCGACGCGCAATCTCAACCTTTTCATCTTCCGTGTAACCGGACAGGCGGATAATTTCCATTCTATCAAGCAATGGTCGTGGCATATCCAACGAGTTGGCGGTTGTGACAAACATCACATCGGAAAGGTCATAATCCACTTCCAAATAATGGTCGTTAAACGTGGCGTTTTGCTCCGGATCAAGCACTTCCAAAAGCGCTGAGCTCGGGTCACCGCGCCAATCGTTGCCAAGCTTATCAATTTCATCAAGCAAGAACAACGGGTTTGAAGTGCCTGTCTTTTTCATGCTTTGAATAATTTTACCAGGCATAGATCCGATATATGTGCGGCGATGTCCGCGGATTTCCGCCTCATCGCGCATACCACCTAACGAGGCGCGCACAAAGTTACGCCCTGTAGCGCGCGCAATGGATTGCCCCAACGATGTTTTACCAACACCCGGTGGACCGACAAGGCACAAAATCGGCCCTTTGATTTTATCGGCGCGCGACTGCACCGCCAAATATTCCACAATGCGCTCTTTAACTTTATCTAACCCATAATGATCTTTTTCCAAAATCTCGGTGGCTTTGACCAAGTCTTTATTCACTTTGGAATATTTTTTCCACGGAATATCCAAAAGCCAATCCAAATAATTGCGCACAACAGTGGCCTCAGAGCTCATCGCGCCCATGGTTTTAAGCTTGCGAACCTCGCCCAAAGCTTTTTCTTTGGCTTCTTTGGAAAGCTTTGTCTTTTTAATTTTTTTCATATAAACCGAGATTTCATCTTCGTCTTCGCCGTCATTGAGCTCTTTTTGAATGGCTTTCATTTGCTCGTTGAGGTAATATTCCTTTTGGCTTTTTTCCATTTGCTGTTTGACGCGATTTTTAATTTTGTTTTCCACCTCAATCATAGCCATTTCAGAATCCATAAACGCCAAAAGTTTTTCTAAACGCGCTTTCAGACCTTTGGCTTCCAAAAGTTGTTGCTTCTGCTCCATTTTTAAGGCAAGATGTGACGCAATGGTATCGGCAAGCTTGCTTTTATCATCAATTTGACGAACAGCCATAATAACATCAGGCGCAATTTTTTTAGAAACCGCCACATATTCTTCAAACTGCGAAACAACCGCGCGCGCCAAAGATTCCAACTCCATATCATCAATCGCGTCATCGGGCAAGGCTGAAATGTAGGCTGAGATATAACGCTCTTCCATTTGAAATTTTTCAATTTTGACGCGTTCAATGCCCTCAATTAAAACTTTAACCGTGCCGTCAGGAAGTTTCAGCATTTGCAAAATGTTGCCGATTGTCCCGATGTGATAAATGTCAGATTCTAAAGGATCTTCAATTTCTGCTTTTTTTTGCGTTGCCAAGACAATCATCCCGTTCATTTCATTCACGCGTTGCAAGGCGTTGATTGATTTTTCACGCCCGACAAACAACGGCACAATCATCTTCGGAAAAACAACCGTATCTCTTAAAGGTAACACAGGATATGGTTGATTTTCAAACAAACCCTTTTCTGCAGACATTTTTTCTGACACTCCAACTTTATTTTTTAATGTATATAGGAAATCTATATACATTTGGCAAGAGCCGCAACGCAAAACTTTTTAATCCACAATTTTATTTTAAATGGTGCTAAAATATGGTTGCGAAAAACAAAAATATGTATATGATGAGCAGTATGAAATTAAAAAAACTCGGTCAGAAAATTATAAATTTACCTTTAACGGCTCACTTGGTTAGTTGGGTGGCTTATTGGTATGTGCGTTTTGTGGCGGCAACAACACGTTGGGATATCCGTTATCTTGAAAATTTTTATGACAGTTTGGAAAAATACGGCAGTGTGATTTATGTGACATGGCACGGACGCGTGGCGATGGCGCCTTATTTTTGGGATAAGCGCAAAACGCTTAAGGCGCTGGTGTCACCGCACCGTGACGGGCAGTTGATTGTGGGTGTTTTAAATCGTTTCGGCATTGGCAATATTGACGGCTCAAGTAACGAGCATGCGCAATCAGCCGCCGTTACCCTGATGCGCGAGCTTAAAAGCGGCACGACCATCGCTATTATTCCTGACGGACCGCGCGGTCCGTCCATGACCATGACGAACAGTCCGCTTTATTACGCCCAAAAAACAGGCAAGCCCATTGTTTGTGTAACCTATAGCATTGCCGGCTCTTATATTGTGGAAAGAAGCTGGGATAAAATGCTTATTCCGTTGCCTTTTCATAAGGGTATTTGCGCTGTGACAGAGCCGTTTTTTATTCCGCCCGAGGCTGATAAGTCAGAACTTGAAACTTATCGGCAAAAATTGGAAGATAATCTTAATAATCTGACGTGGCAACTTGATCGGGAGTTGAATATGCCGTTCATCCAAAAAGGCTCTTTGCCACGCCGTAAATTTAAAGGATAAGCCTCATGTTGATGAAACTTTATAATACGCTGATTTATATTTTATATCCGCTGGCTATTAGCCGATATATTGAAAAGCGCAAAAAAATCGGCAAAGAAGATGTGAAACGTTTTAATGAAAGAATTGGGCGTCCTGTTAAACCGCGGCCTGAAGGCAAATTGATTTGGATGCACGGCGCGTCAGTCGGCGAATCTATTTCTATGTTGCCCTTAATTGAACGGCTTTTGCAGATTTATCCTGATGCGCACATTATGGTCACAACCGGCACGACAACTTCTGCCGAAGTGATGGCAAAACGTTTGCCCGAGCGCGCCTTTCACCAATATTTACCGATTGATCACCCGATTTTTGCCACACGTTTTATAAGGCATTGGCATCCTGATATTGTTTTGTGGTTTGAATCTGATTTTTGGCCGGCGATGCTTTCAGGGATTAAGCGCAAAAATCTGCCACTAATTTTGGTCAACGGTCGCATTTCAAATAAGTCGTTTAAGCGTTGGCAACAGTTTGAATTTGTGATTAAAGAACTTTTGGATTGTTTTACGCTCTGTTTAGGGCAATCGGAAGAAGATACGTATAGACTCCGCGTTTTGGGCGCTAAAAACACACTTTGCCTTGGTAATTTGAAGTATGCTGGGTTGCCTTTGCCGGTTGATGAAAAAGTTAAAGATGATTTTGCCACGCAAATTCAAAATCGGACGGCATGGCTTGTGAGTTCTACCCATGATGATGAAGAATATAAAATTGGGCGTTTTCTTAAAGATCTGGCGCAAAAAGTTCCAAACTTGTTGACGGTTATTGCCCCAAGGCATCCGCAACGTGGCGCTGAGATTAAAGAACGTTTGGAAAAAGAACTTCATTTGAATGTGGCATTGCGCTCGCAAAATGAGCCAATTACAGACAAAACAGAAGTTTATATTGCCGATACGATTGGTGAAATGGGCATTTGGTATACGCTTTTTCCGCTGGTGTTTGTCGGTGGTTCGCTCATTCCGCACGGCGGGCAAAATTTTATGGAACCCTCGCGTTATCGTGATGCCGTGATTGTTGGGCCGCACATGCATAACTTTACAGATGCGATGAATCGCGCTAAAAAAGCCGATGCGATTATTCAGGTCAATGATGTGCTTGATTTGGCTGATATGGTTGAAAATTTGCTCACTAATCCTGAACTTTTGGAAGCCAAGTGCAGTTTGGCATATAATTGGGCAAGCAGTGAAGCCAAAGTTTTGGACGGCATTGTTGAAAAAATTAAGGAATATATGGATTAATGAAAACGCCTTCGTTTTGGAAACAAAAAACGTTTTTTTCTACATTGCTGATGCCTTTGGGTTGGCTTTATGGCGGCATAACAGCTTTACGCATACGTTTTTCAAAGCCTTATCACGCGGCATGCCCTGTTTTTTGCGTTGGCAATTTAACAGCGGGTGGCACGGGCAAAACGCCTGTTTCAATCGCCTTAGCGAAAATTTTGAAAAGCATGGGCAAGCATCCGTTTTTTATTTCACGTGGCTACGGTGGCAAGCTTACGGGCGTTTTGGTTGAGCCCGAAAAGCACACGCCTTTTGAAGTAGGCGACGAGCCTCTGCTCTTGGCGCAAACCGCCCCTGTTGTGATTAATCCGAACCGTGCCGAAGCCGCCAAGCTTGCACTTCAAAACGGGGCGGATTGTTTGATTATGGACGACGGTTTTCAAAACCCGACACTTTATAAAGATTTTTCATTTTTGGTTTTTGACGGCGCATATGGAATCGGCAACGGGCGCGCTTTGCCCGCTGGTCCGTTGCGCGAATCGTTTAATCGTGGGCAAAAACGCGCGCAAGCATTTATTATTTTGGGTCCCGATTTGCAAAACTTGGCGCAAAGGACAAGCCTACCTGTTTTAAAGGGCGAAATTGTGCCTGATTTGCAACAAAAAGCCACAAAATCCGTGCTGGCGTTTGCTGGCATCGGGCATCCTGAAAAGTTTTATCGCTCTTTGGAAGAATGCGGTTTTCAAGTGCTTCAAAAGTATGATTTCCCCGATCATCATTTTTACACGGCATCTGAGTTGAACGCTTTGATAATGGAAGCCCAAAATCTGAAATGTGAAATTTTTACAACCTCTAAAGATTATGTTAAAATTCCTCAAAATTTGAAGTCATATTTTAAGGTGTTGGACATAAAGGTGCGTTGGGAAAATGAAAATGCTGTGCGGCAAATGTTGGAAAATATTTTGAAAGGTTGAAAATGAAAGCTACAGATAAAGGCATTAAACGCATTTTAAAAGCTTTTACATATTCATACGACGGATTTAGAGCAACTTTTCGCTCAGAACAAGCTTTTCGTCAGGATTTGCTTTTCTGCGCGGTTTTTGGGGCGAGTTTGTTTTTTATACCGCTGGATAATCTATCCTTGGCTGTGATGTTTTTTGCACTGGTTTTAATTTTATTTGCCGAGCTTGTGAATACGGGGCTTGAAACACTTGTTGACCGTATTTCGCCTCAGTGGCACGAGCTTTCTAAAAAAGCCAAAGACATTGGGAGCTTTTTGGTTTTGCTCTCTTTTATCAATATGTTTGTTATCTGGACGATTATATTGCTTCCTATTTTATTTTAAAGAGGTATCTTGATGAAATCGTTAATTAAAATTTCTGCTCAAAAGTTTATTTATGTATTTGCGCTTTATTTTACCTTTCTGATGAATCTTTCCTTTTGGCGTTTCTTTTTCAAAAATATTGAAGAGCATACTTTTATAAACTTTGTTTTTTTAGCAACCCTTATCATCAATGTATTCTTAATTTATGCTTTGTTTTTTAACTTGGTATTTTGGAAAAAGAGTTGGAAGATTTTAAGCATATTATTTTTAATCTCAAGCGCTTGCGCTAACTATTTTATGTATCAGTTTAATATTATTATAGATAAATTTATGATACAAAATGTTATGGAAACAACTTATCGTGAAGCCTCAGAACTCGTTACATGGCGTACTATTTTTTGGATTTTTGTAACAGGTTTTTTGCCTGCTCTTTTGATGCTGTTTCTAAAAATTGATATTAAGCCTTTTAAGCAAGAATTAAAATGTAGAGTAGCGTTTATTTTGGGCGCGCTTTTGTTTATTGGGTGCAGTGCTGGCATCTTTTTTGAACGCTACAAAGAATTTGGGCAGAACAATGAAAATGTGCACCGTATGTTTAATCTTTTTAATTATACTTATTCTATTTATCAATATTACCATAAATTACGCGGTCATGTTAAGCCTTTTGAAGTTTTAGACAACACCGTCGCATGGGAAGATTTTCCAAATAATGACGGTAATCATACGCTGATTGTGGTTGTTGTGGGCGAAACAGCGCGCGCGGCAAATTATCAGTTTGCCGGATATTCGCGCCAAACAAACCCCTATTTAAGTGCTCGGGGCGATGTTATTTTCTTTAATAAAACTAGCTCTTGCGGCACAGATACATCGTACTCTTTGCCTTGCATATTTTCAGCCGATGCGCGTGATAGCTATGAACAAGGCACGGCAAAATATGAGCAGAATGTGGTTGATATGATTCAAAGCGCGGGTTACGGTGTTTTGTGGCGTGAAAATAATGAAGGATGCAAGGGCGTTTGTGAACGTGTAACAACAGAATCTATGGTGAGCTTAAACAACCCCGAATTTTGCTTTGGGCTTTATTGTCATGATGAGGCTTTGTTAGATGGTTTGGAAGATAAAATTAAAAATATGAAGAATCAGAATAATCTATTAGTTCTTCATTTAATGGGGAGTCATGGACCAGCGTATTACAAGAGATATCCTCCCCAATTTAGAAAATTTATACCAACTTGTGATACGGCAGATATACAAGATTGTACCCATGACGAAATTGTAAATACTTATGATAATACCATTTTGTACACGGATTATATTTTGGCTGAACTCATTAAAATATTAGAAAAGTTTCCACAAAAGGAAATTGCGCTTTTATATGTTTCAGACCATGGGGAAAGTTTGGGTGAAAACGGCATGTATTTTCACGGTTATCCGTACAATGAAGCACCAAAGGAACAAAAGGAAGTGCCTTTGCTTATGTGGTTTAATCAAACAGCCTTGAAATTTGATCATCTTGATTTGGGTTGTATCAAACAAATTGCTAAAAAGGGTGGCTTTTCACATGATAATATATTTCATACACTTTTGGGGTTAACAGAAGTGGATTCTAAGCTTTACAATTCTGATTTAGATATGTTTACCTCTTGCCGAAAGCAAACATTGCCTGCTGTGTTGGATTAAAACACTTAAACATATAGAGATTTCCAAACACCAATTACTTTTGGTGTTTTTGAGGCTCTAGGTTTTGTTGTGCATATTTGGGGAAAACAAGTTATTGAAAAAACTGTGTAAAAAATTCTTGACAAGTGTTATCTTTTGACATACTTTTTTTACGTACAAAATGAATATAAAGTGTTAAAATTATTAGTTACTCAAATCAAGTACAGGCGGAGAGTGGTAACACTCTCCGCCTGTACGTTTCATCACGACGAATCTCAAGCGAAAAACCAAAAACTAAAAACTTTATCCAGTCTTTATCACTTTTGGAAATGATAAAGATCTTGGAAAAAGTAATTAGGGCTTGTTTGAAACACTTGGGCAAGTTTTAAGAGCATATCAGGATAAATTTCTGTTTGACCATACTCATAATTTTTGTATTCATCAACAGGCAATTCCAATAATTCAGCGGCTGTATCTAAATCTAGATAAAGTTCTTCCCTGCGGCGCATAATACGTGTCCCAATTAACAAACGACGCATCAGCTCAGAAACAACATTTTCTTGTTTTTCTTTTTCTATTTTTTTATTTTCGTTTTTCATTTCAATTTTCTTTTTCTTATTTTCATTTTTCATTTCAAATTCCTTTTTATTATGGATATTTTTTATACAAATGTTCTTTTTTAGAAAAACACTAATTATAATTGCACATTTTTAAACCAAATGTCAATATAAAAATATA
>CANPYS010000013.1 GCA_947588655.1 uncultured Alphaproteobacteria bacterium
GGCACAGTAGTTTGGATATTTTTTATGCAGATATTCACTTTTAAAGCCTGTACCCCGTAATTTGAAAAAGAGCCAAAAAAAAGTAAAACAGCCTGCTGACGTCATTTTGACGACCGTAGGGAGGAAGAATCCAGGTGGAAAGACCATCCGAATCGTCATCCCGAACTCGTTTCGGGATCTTATAAAAAGAGATGCTGAAACAAGTTCAGCATGACGTTTAGGGCGTTCAGCAAGACAATCTGATTCGTTTGTCCTGGATTCTTCAACCCCTAAAGGGGTTTCAGAATGACGCAAACATTGCCATTAAAATCAATAACTTATCATAAAAACGTGTGCAAAGAAAGGTACCTTAAAATGTGCAATTTGTCAAGCAAATAATGCATTGTTTTTTCAAATATAAATTTCTTTGACGATTTGCACATTTAAACGTACCTTTTTTTGAGAAAGGGAAAAACTCTCTGAAACGTTATCCCAAACTCGTTTCGGGATCTTATAAAAAGAGATGCTGAAACAAGTTCAGCATGACATTTGGGGCGTTCAGCATGACGTTTGGGGTCGTTTCAGGATGACGATTCGGATGAGAGGACTTTTTAATTTAAGGAGTAAAAAATGAAGTATGTTTTATTTTTGATAGCAATTTTGTTTTCAAGTCAGGCGGCGGCGCTGAATTGTGAAAAGCAGCCGACTTGTGAAGAATTGGGTTATTCCACAGAAAATAATCCAAACTGTTTAGATGATGGCTATTTAATCTGCCCGTTTGATTCGCAATATAAAAAGTGCGTTAATTTTAATTGCGAATCGCTCGGGTTTACAAACAACGACAAAACTTCTTGGTGCAAAAATATTGCCGTTTGCCCAGGAAATAAAGATTATACGGCTTGCATTAAAGCAACTTGTGAGATCGGTGATGTTTATTACTCAGACGGTTCTTGCGGTTTGGTTGAAGATTATAATCCGAACAATCAAAGCAAAACCCCTGTCGGCATTGTTTATTATGTGGAAGAGGGCGGACGTCACGGGCGTGTTATGGCGTTAAACGGTTTAACTGGCGATGAAAATCATAATTTTGACCCCAAAAATCCGTTTCATAATACAAATAATCCTTTAGTACAAGGCTTTGAACTCTATGATGTTCCGGCTATTCAGAATGTTACAACTCTATTATCCTCTCGTTTAAATGGTCAAGAAGAAACCCGAATTTTAGCGCAAACGGTTATGCCAGATTGTCCATATCATGAAGGAACATCTGATTATCATTGGTATTGTGTCGGCACACAGGCGCGGGCGACTTTGGCATTTTATCCGCCTGATACTGATGCGGATAATCCTTATGTCGGCGCTGGACATTGGTATCAACCAGCCATTGGCGAATTATTACTTTTAAAGGAGAATGACGCGTGGAACAAAGTTTTAGAAACGGTTGATAAGCTTAAAGCGGCGGGTGTTGATGTTTCTTACCCATGTTATAAAGATAATATAAATATTTATTGGAAACATTGTACTTCTACTACCGAAGCTTCTTCATATTTCGCTTGGGAATTTGTATCCGCAGATTTATCTTTGGCAGCTGGTGGACGTGACAATGGTGGTGAAATCAGGCCTATTTTAGCCTTTTAGAGAAAAAGCCCCTCATTTATTAAACTTTGTATTTTTTTATAATCGGGGCGAATTCTTTAGCCATTTTTTGATAGACTTCCTTTTTAAAAGGAACAATCACATCCACGGCTTCCTCAAGGCTAACCCATTTCCAAGCTTTGAATTCCGGCTCTTTTGTTTGAAGATTAATTTCTTCATCCGTACCCTTAAAATAGGCTAAGCTCCAATATACTTGCTGTCCAAGAACTTTGATTTTATGCTTTGAAAGATAGATTCTAACAGGCAATGGAAATTCGTAGGAAAAACTATTTTGAAGTGTTTTAACCACTTTAACTGAACACAAAGAAGTTTCTTCTTCCAACTCACGCAAAGCCGCATCTTTGGGATCTTCGTCCGCATTAATGCCACCTTGTGGAAATTGCCACTGCACGTCTTCACAGTCTATCCGCGCGCACACAAGCACTTTTTTTTCACGGTTAAAAACCACCATGCCGGCACACGGACGATATAAATCTTGCATTATTTATCACTCTTTTCATTTAATTCAATCAGCCCTTGCCCTTGACCATAAAGCCCTAAAGCCCGCACTAAATCAAGCGCGCGAATCAGCTGATAATCGGAGATTGTTTCGGCATTGTCGGTTTTTTCTTTATTAGATTTTTTATCTTCTTCCTCATTTTTTAAAGCGCCGCTTAATTCTGCCTCGGTAATATTCAACCCATAATCTTCCAAAACTTCCACTTTAGAGGGCTTGACAACAATATCCGGCTCAATGCCCTTTGCCTGAATGGAATGCCCTGAAGGCGTATAATAACGCGCTGTTGTTAAGCGCATCGCGCCATATTCGCCCAAAGGCAAAACTGTTTGCACCGAACCTTTACCAAAAGATTTTTCGCCCAAAACCACCGCACGGCGATGATCTTGCAAAGCACCCGCTAAAATTTCAGACGCAGACGCTGAGCCCTCATTGATAATAACCACAATGGGCAAGCCTTGAGCAATATCGCCTGGTTGCGCCGAATATTTGACTGTATCTTCTTCATTGCGCGAACGCGTGGAAACAATCTCGCCTTTGTCCAAGAACAAATCAGATACCGCCACCGCCTGATCCAACAAACCACCTGGATTGTTGCGAACGTCTATGACAATACCCGCCAGCTTGCCTTTAAGCTTTTTGTTGGCATCTTTAACTGCTTTTTCAATGTCTTTGTCGTTTTCTTCCGCAAAAGAGGATATACGCACATACAAGATGTCATCATTCTTGATTTCGGTCTTAACGGATTGGATTTTAATTTCCTGACGTTTAAGCGTCACATCAAAAGGTTTCGCATTTACACGGCGAACCGAAATTTTGACTTTTGTGCCAATTTTGCCACGCAATTTACTCACGGCTTCGTTCAAATTCAGCCCAATCACCGTTTCACCGTCAATGTGCGTGATATAATCACCTGCCTTAATGCCTGCTTTTGCCGCCGGTGTGTCATCAATAGGCGAAACAACCTTGACAAGCCCGTTATCCATTGTGACCTCAATACCTAAGCCGCCAAACTTGCCCTTGGTTTGTTCATTCATATACGTAAAACTATCCGCATCTAAATAACTGCTGTGCGGATCTAAAGATGTCAACATACCATTAATCGCCGCTTCTATCAGCTGTTTATCGGTCACTTCTTCAACATACGCCGCCTTGGCGCGTTCCATAACCTCGCCAAACAAATTAAGCATTTCATAGGTATCGGGCGCTTGTTTTTCCTTAGGTGTTGCGCTCATTGATTCTGTTGAAAATACAACGACTAAAAGCGAAAATATCATTAATTTCTTTAACATTTTAACATCCTTTTAAAAAAATCTAACTGCCAAACCATGGTTCAGGATTAATCGGTCTTTTATCTTTGCGGATTTCCAGATACAACTTGGCTTTATCGCCGTCTGGCATAATACCAACTGGCTCTCCGGCTAAAACAAGTTGCCCTGGTTCCGCATCAACGGAAGCCATACCTGCTAACAATAACATATAACTTTGACCGTGGTCAATAATAATTAAATTTCCATACCCCTTAAATGGACCAGCAAAAACAACCGAACCATCATAAGGGGCTATAACCTGCGCCGAAGGGCGCGTTTTAATGAGCATTCCTTTAGATGTGACACCTTTGGAAAGCTCCTCGCCATAAGACGTGATTACTGTTCCACGCGCCGGTTTTGCTAATTTGCCGCGCGCACTGCTAAAGCCTGTTAAGCCAGCTGACGAAGAGGCTTTTGCAAAGTTTGAGCCTTTTTTGGCATTATCTTCAACCGTTTCCACGCGAATTTTACGGCGTTGCTCATCTAAATAAGCCTGACGCGCTTTTTCTTCACGTTCACGAGCGGCGCGACGAATCTCTTCATCGCGGCGGCGTTTAATCTCGCGTTCATGCTCAATTTTTTCCCAAAGATCGCGCAAATCAGACGCTTGAGATGATAAACGCTCAGCTTGTTCTCTGGTGCGTTGACTTTCGCCCTCAATCTGTTGGCGCATCTTGTTTTTCTGCGTACTCATTTTTTGCATAGCCGCCTGTTGTTTGGCAAGCGAATCTTTTTGAATTTTAACTTTTTCAAGCTGATTTTTCACTTTTTGCTGACGCGCGTTCAAATCTTCTAAATCAGCCTTAATTTTTTGCGCATTAGCGCTTAAATAAGGCACGGCTTTTTGAAGCAACAAGGCGCTTCGCAGCATTTCAAGCGGCGAAAGCGGTTGAACAAGCAATGCCTGATTGGGATGCAACGCCAAGTTTTGCAATGAAGACAAGGTTTTAATCAGGTTTTTATTTTCCCGATTAAACGCCGTTTGCGCCTCATTGAGTTGTTGCTCCAAAACCGCCAATTCGTTTTCCATTTTGGTGGTTTTTTCTTCATCATTTTGGAGTTTTTGCGCCGCTTTAATCATCTCATCTTTGATTTTTGTTAGTTCCAAACTGATTTGCAAAGCCTGCGCTTGTAGTTTTTTATGTTCCATACGCTGTGCCAAAGCCTGCTCTTCCATAGCTTTAACTTCAGCCTCTGAAACATCGGTCGCATAAAGCGGTTTTTGGAGCAACAGGAGCGTTGCCGCCAAAAGTCCGCTATAAAACAACCGTCTTTTCATCTTTATTTTTCCAACAATGATGTCCCTGTCATTTCGGCGGGTTTTGGAATGCCCAACAAATCAAGCAAGGTTGGCGAAATGTCGGCCAAGCGCCCGTTTTTCAAACCTTTGACATCAGCCGGCGCATTGTATAAAACCGCTTGCACCTTGCCGACAGTATGCGCCGTGTAAGGTTCGCCCGTCTTTTCATCAACCATTTTTTCAGCATTGCCGTGATCAGCCGTGACCAGCAACACGCCGCCCGCGTCTTTAATGGCTTTCATCACGCGGCCAAGATTTTCATCTACCGCCGCGCAAGCCTTGAGCGCCGCGTCCATGATGCCTGTATGCCCGACCATATCGCCGTTTGCAAAGTTGCAAATAATCACATCAAAGCGTTTGTTCTCAATGGCATCAACCAAAGCATCGGTCACTTCATAAACGCTCATTTCCGGCTTGAGATCATAAGTCGCGACTTTCGGGCTTGGGATTAAAATGCGGCTTTCGCCCTCAAACTCGCGCTCCTCACCACCGTTAAAGAAAAACGTGACATGCGCGTATTTTTCCGTTTCCGCAATGCGCAGTTGCGTTAAGCCTTTTTCCGAGATAACCTCGCCAAAAATATGCGTTAAAGCTTCAGGCGCGAACAAGGTTTTCATAAACCGGTTATGATCCACGGAATATTCGCTCATGCCGACAGATCGCACAAAATCAACAACCTTTTGGCGCTTGAAGCCTTCAAAGGTTTTATCCGACAAGGCATATAAAATTTCACGCGCGCGGTCAGCACGGAAATTTACCATTAAAACCGCATCGCCGTCTTTTGCACCCGCGTAAGCCCCAACCACGCAAGGCACAACAAATTCGTCTGTTACGCCGTCTTGATAGGAGGCTTTGATTGCCTCTTGCGTGGTGGCAAAGTGTTTGCCCGTTGCCGAAACAATGTTGTTATAGGCGTTTTCAACTCTATCCCAGCGCTTGTCACGATCCATGGCATAAAAACGTCCTGAAAGCGTGGCGATATGCACATTTGGCAGATTTTTTGTTTCATTTTCAAAGTCTGCCAAAAAGCCCGCGGCAGAAGAAGGCGGCGTGTCGCGCCCATCCAAAAAGGCGTGCACCGCTACATGAATGCCGTTTTTATTTAAAATCTGTGCCAAAGCGACAATGTGGCGCTGATGCGAATGAACACCGCCGGGAGAAAGCAAACCCATTAAATGGCAGGTGCCTTTGGTTTGCTTTAAAGCGCTGATTAAATCTGTCAAAACGGGATTATGCTCCAAAGTTTTGTTTTCAATCGCCTGATCAATACGCGGTAAATCTTGCATGACAACGCGTCCGGCGCCCAAATTCATGTGGCCGACTTCGGAGTTGCCCATTTGCCCGTCGGGCAAGCCAACGTTTAAGCCTGATGTTTCCACAAACCCATGCGGGCATGTTTTCAAAAGATTGTGCCAATTCGGCGTATGGCCTTGTTCAATGGCGTTATCGGGCGTTATTTTCTCGCGGTAGCCCCAACCGTCTAATATGAGAAGCATAACCGGTTTTTGCATTTTTTATATCTTCCTTTCGTAAACTTTCCTTATTATATATAATAAAACGAAACTTAAAAGCACTATTTTTTTTAATAAAACACTTTTTTTGTTTTGACTTCCTCGCAATTTAATTTTAACTTGGATTTTAAGAAAAGCTTTATATGGAAAATGTTTATGCCAAATTTGCTCATTATTTCAGATAACAAACTTTTGAAAGCAGATTTAGAGACGCAAATTGCTCTTTATGCCCCCGAGTTTATTCTTCAACCCGACACAGAGCCTGATTTGATTATTTTAGATGAACAAGACTCGCTTTTAAAAACTTTGGCTGAAAAATATCCGCAGACGCCTGTTTTGCACCTTTGCCACCCTCATAACGAAAAAGAAGCCCGTCCCTTGGTTTATGCTTTGGCAAAGCCTTTGGCTCTTTCGGCACTTTTAGACGCTATTCGCACCGCAACTGTTTTGGCGGCAAATTCTGATGCCGGCGTGCTTAAATTTAACCGTTACGAGCTTTATCCGCTCCAAAAAGAAATTAAAAATTGCCGCAATCAAAAAGTTATCAAACTTACGGAAAAGGAAACCGCTATTTTGCAATATTTGTATAAAATCAAAGGGCGGATTGTTTCCAAGTCAGAACTTTTGGAATTTGTGTGGGGTTATCATCCTGATGCCGCAACGCATACCATTGAAACACATATTTATCGTATGCGCCAAAAAGTGGAAGGGCATGATAAAAATGCCCAGCTGATTTTAACCGAAGACGGCGGTTATATGCTCAAGCGTTAAATCTTACTTGACTTACTTCCAATTGGGCGAAGTCGGCACCTCTGACAAAGTCGTTTGACCGATTTGTGTCGGCGTATAAGTTTTTCCGTTATAAATGAGCTTGGCGGCTGTGTTTTGGACATCAAGCGTCGCGCTTCCGTTTCCAATAATCGCTGTTGCGGGGTTATCCGCTGTGCCGCTAAAAATAATTGACATTGCTGAAAATGGGCTTGATTTTGTATCTAAGGTGCTCCCTTCGCCTAATTTAATGTTACATTTTTTACCATCATTCGCCGCACAAACATTATTTGCTTCAAAAGTTATCCGTGAGTTTATAAGCTCAGGAGAAGTCGTATTAAGCGCATTTGATGAAGTCTTGATGTAAATTTCAGAATCCTTGGCAATGATTTTCTGTTGTACTAAAACATCTGATGAATTTGAAGGGCTAATCAGCTCCACTTTTGCATTTTCAAAAGTCAACGAACCGGCGTTAAAAATAGGATGTCTGACATCATTTTTGACTTCAATTTTAAGCTTGCCTTTAACAGTTAAGGCCTTATTTATTTGACATAAATAACGCCAATGCTCAACCGTATCTGTATTATTGTTTTCATCTAAAATGGAAACATCTTCAAAGGTACTTGCACCATTTATAATAATAAAGTTGACAGTTTCAGAAGTAGCAATCTGCCGATGAATATTCAGATTTTGCAACTTTGAACCCTCAGTAAGGGTTAATGTGGTTTCTTTGGTGTTAAGCGTATGTCCGTTGCCGTCAAGCGTGGTATTCGTATGCAAAGTGATACCTTGGCTTTGGGGAATTGTGATGTCGTTTCGCATCGTCACAACTTTGCACTTGCCTGAACCGGCGAGGCTTGAAAGTGTTTCATAATCCCAAGCTAAACATGGTGTTTGACAAAGGGTATAACTTTTATCGCCTTTGCAGGTGGCAATATCTGCACACCATTCTGATTTGTCTGATTGTGTAAAGCCTAACGACTCGCAATTAAAGTTGACACACTTTTTATAATTGGAATCAAACGGACAAATTAAATAACCGTCTGAAAAACAATTCGGATTATCTTGCGTGGAATATCCCAATTCTTCACAAGTCGGTTGCTTTTCACAATTCAGCGCCACCGCTTGTCCTGAAAACAAAATCATCATTAAAAATAAAACGTACTTCATTCTTTCCTCCTTAATTACAAAGTCCCCCATCCGAATCGTCATTCCCAAAACACCCCAAACGTCATGCTGAACGCCCAAAATGTCATGCTGAACTTGTTTCAGCATCTCTTTTTATAAGATCCTGAAACGAGTTCAGGATGACGATTCAGAAGGATTTTCCCTTTCTCAAAAAAAGGTACGTTTAAATGTTCATTTCATCAAGAAAATAACCTTTTGAAAAATCTCAAAAATTTTCCTTGACAAATTGCACATTTAAAGGTACGTTTTTTTGTGCATATTTTATTGATAAGTTATTGATTTTAATCGCAATTTTACGTCATTCTGACAACCTTAGAGCAATAAAAACATCAAAAATAATTGTTGTTTTTAGGTGAAGAGTTTCCCTCATCGTCACTCTGAGGACTTTAGTCCGAAGAATCCAGGACAACCAACCTTTCCGAATCGTCATCGCGTGATATCGTCTTCCTTTAGTCATCCATAGAAAGCAAATCAGAAATCTTCACTTCCAACGCATCTGCAATAGCATACAAAATATTTATAGAAAGGTTACGACGGCCGTTTTCTATTTCGGAGAGATAAGAACGGTCAATGCCAACAGCTACGGCTAAATCAATTTGGCTGATTTGCTTTGATTTACGAAAATTTTTAATGTTTTGACCAAGGATTTGAAGACGGTTTTTCAAAATTTTTTCCCTCCGAAAACAATCCTAGACAAATTTTAGAATTTTTGTGTTGACTATAATCAACAAATATGGTATATTTACATTAGAAATAACATTTTTAAGGAGAAAGACAATGAAACTATCAGAACTTTTTTATACCTTGGGCGATGTTGCGGAAGGCAAAAAGACATTCGCAGAAGGTTTTAAAGATTTAAAGGAAAAAGATCGCGAGCGGCTTCATAAGCTTTATGACGCGGCTAAAGTTTTCACACAGACATTATCCTCAAACATTAAGGATAAGATAAAGGAAAGCGAGACAAATGTGCCTCAGGTCAAACGTAGTCGCATGAGGCAATGGCGTGATCGTTGGGCAGGTCGTTTTGAAGATATGGCAAATATGATGCGAGGTAATCTCAAAATCAAAGATGCTGTAAAAAATGAAAATAAGCGTGTACATAATGATTTCAAAGAAAATCACAAGTCTTATCGTCAGGCAGATGGTGTCAGACGTGGTATCATTGAAACATTACGTGGCTTGAAGAAGCCTAAAGCGCCGACAAATCCTTATGAAAGCCTCAACCCTGAGCAATTTCAGGCGGCTATGCGTCAGGCGTATGTCAACGCTGTGCGGCTTGATCATTTTAATCCAATTATGATAAAAGGTGAAAAAGAAAAAGTTTTAGGTGAAATCCAAAAAGTTGTGGAGGCTGCCGCTAAAAGATTTCCGGATGTGAAAAGTGCTGATAAGGGCGCTTATTTTAAGGATCCGCAAATTGCAAGCGCTGAGGGCAATTTGTTTGCTTACCTCAAAGCTGATGCCCAAAATAGCAAAGACAACGTTTTTAAGGAAGAAACAGCCAGATATGAAGCTTGGCGGCAAGGCAAAGATTTTGAAATGCTAATGGGTGGTAAAACATATTCGGAAAGGCCTTTTGAAAACATAGATGTTTATGGTCATAGCCACAAAGTCATTGAAAACGAGAAAAAAAGATACGGTGGTGACAGAGTAGATGCCGAATGCTTCACTCATCCGTTAAAGACCGCGCGTAACGTGATGACTTCGGATCAACTTGCTGCTGAAATAGCCAAAGTTCGCGCTCTGAACATACGGTAGGCAAAAAACATTAAAAGAGGGGCGGAAGCCCCTCTTTTAGTAATCACTTTGAATAGGAAAGACGTGGAGCCTAAAAAACAACAAAAGTAATTGTTGTTTTTGAGGCTCTACGTTTTGTTGTGCATATTTTGGAAAAAACAATTTATTGAAAAAAGGTGTGAAAAATTCTTGACAAGTGTTATCTTTTGACATACTTTCTTTGTGTATATCAAAACATAAGTTATTGATTACGTAGGTCCTAGTAGAAGTACAGGCGGAGAGTGGTAACACTCTCCGCCTGTACGTTTCATTACAACGAATCGCAAGCGAAAAACCCAAAACTAAAAACTTTATCCAGTCTTTATCACTTTTGGAAATGATAAAGGTCTTGGAAAAAGTAATTAGGGCTTGTTTGAAACACTTTGGCAAGTTTTAAGAGCATATCAGGATAAATTTCTGTTTGACCATACTCATAATTTTTGTATTCATCAACAGGCAATTCCAATAATTCAGCGGCTGTATCTAAATCTAGATAAAGTTCTTCCCTGCGGCGCATAATCCGCGTTCCAATTAACAAACGACGCATCAGCTCAGAAACAACATTTTCTTGTTTTTCTTTTTCCTTTTTTTCATTTTCGTTTTTCATTTCATTTTCCTTTTTCTTATTTTCATTTTTCATATCAAATTCCTTTTCTTTATGGATATTTATTATACAAATGTTCTTTTTTAGAAAAACACTAATTATAATTGCACATTTTTAAACCAAATGTCAATATAAAAATATAACTAATAATATATTTTTTCTATTTTTATTAAAATTTAAAAACCAAAAAGAGAAGGCAAGAAAAAACAATTAACTGTAAAATCAACAACTTATTATCTAAATATGCACAAAAAAACGTACCTTTAAATGTGCAATTTGTCAAGGAAAATTTTTTGAGATTTTTCAAAAGGTTATTTTCTTGATAAAACGCACATTTAAACGTACGTTTTTTTGAGAAATGTGTATAGCGGCACATTTCTTTGGCTAGAACGAGAGAGGAAAAATCTCTCTCAAACGTCACTCTGAGGACTTTAGTCCGAAGAGTCTAGGAGAACAAATTAGCTAAATTTTTCCTGGATCCTTCGCGAATGCCCTTCGGGCAAAGCTCAGGATGACGATTCGGAGGGGATGCTGAAACAAGTTCAGCATGACATTTGGGGTCGTTTCAGGATGACGATTCGGAAGAATTTGGGCGAAAGGATAAAGACAATGAAGTACATTTTATTTTTGATAGCAATTTTGTTTTCGGGGCAAGCGGTAGCGCTAGATTGTAGCAAGCAACCAACCTGTGAAGAATTAAATTATTCCAAAGAAGATAATCCAAAATGTGATAAAAACGGTTATATTCTTTGCCCTTACGACCAATCATATAAAAAATGTGTTCGCTATAATTGCGAAACTTTAGGCTTTACACAATCAGACAAATCCTCTTGGTGTGGCAAAATTTCAAAATGCCCGAACGATGAATCTTACACGGCATGCAAAGCCCTTTGCGAAGTTGGTGATGTTTATTACTCAGACGGCACTTGCGGTTATGCCGAAGATTATGACGCATCTTTAGGTAAAATCCCTGTCGGCGTGGTGTTTTATGTAACCGATGAAGGTCGCCACGGCAAAGTCACAGCCTTACGTTTGGCGCGAGCTTTAAATATGCACAACTACCAATCTTCTGATGACGGAAGCAGCTATACCGTTCTTCCTTATGGTCCTTACGTCGCCGGTATTTCTTCGGATAAGCCAGAGGAGAATGACAAAATCATTGCCGGCTTTAAATCTTTGGATCCAGTGGTTTGTGACGGCAAGGCACATACTAGGATTTTAGCGCAATATAAAAGCACTTCGGAACAATGTAAGAGCCTCGTTGAAACTTCACGTGAATATGAGGTCAGTTGTCAATGCACGGCGGCAAAGCGTTCTTACCTTTATTACCCAGAGGAAAGCTTAAAAGACAATCCGAAAGTCGGGCAATATCAGTGGTATTTGCCCTCCAGTTGTGAAATGATGTTGCTTTGGGGAACAGATCCAGACAAAGTGGATGCGTTTTATGGAACAAGCGGTGCCGTGGGCGATGTTTGGAAGATTGTTGGCCAAACGCTCACGCTGCTCTCGCAAAAAGGCATAACGGTTGAAAGAGGAACCAATCACCATTGGACGACTAATGCGCGAACCTTTGCTTTAAAAAATGGCCAACGTTCAACTGATAACAATAGCTGTAGCTTTCCTGCTCGTCCGATGTTGCAATTTTAGGGAATGCGAATCGTGTGCAAGAGGTTCGTCATGCCTTTGCGACCAAGCGGGAAACCTGCCGTTGAGATGATGTAGCCGCCCTTTTTGGCATAGCCACATTCTTTGACATATCGTAGCGCAATATCTTCAATGCGGTCAAAGCTTTGAAACACCTCTTTATCCACAATGCTCTTCACGCCCCAAACAATGCCCATGCGCCGCGCCACCTCTAAGTTTGGCGTAATCGCCAAAATGGGCAGTAAGCAACGTTCTTTTGCCATGGAAAATGTCGTAAAGCCTGATGCCGTATAAGTCACAATCGCGCAAGCATTGGGCAAAACATCGGCCAGTTCGCTCGCCGCATAAGTAATGCCTTCGGCCTCATTGATACAACAATCTTGATTGTGGCGTTGCATACAATCAAAATAATGCGAATCTGTTTCCACCTGTTCAATAATGTTATGCATCATCTTAACGGTTTGCGCCGGATATTGCCCGACAGCCGTTTCCGCCGAAAGCATAACCGTATCGGCGCCGTCATAAACCGCTGTTGCCACATCGGAAACTTCTGCACGCGTCGGCGTTGGCGCGCCAATCATAGATTCAAGCATTTGTGTTGCCACGATCACGGGTTTTGCCTGTTTGCGGCAGGCATGCAAAATGCGCTTTTGCAAAACAGGCACGTTCTGAATGGGACATTCCACGCCCAAATCGCCACGCGCCACCATCACGGCATCAGAAAGGCGGATAATTTCATCAAGTTCCTCAATCGCGCTCGGCTTTTCAAGCTTTGAAATAATCAGGGCGCGGCCGGCAATTAGTTCACGCGCCTCGCGGACATCTTTTGCCTTTTGTACAAAAGAAAGACTAATCCAATCTACCCCGAGTTTGAGCGCAAAATCTAAATCTTTTCTATCTTTTTCCGTTAAGGCGGAAATCGGCAAAGAAATGTTTGGTAAATTCACGCCCTTATGATCCGAAAGCTTACCACCGACTTTAACTTTTGTAAGCGCATGCTTTTTATCTGCTGACTTCACTTCAAGGGCAATCATACCGTCATTTAAAAGCAAAACATCGCCCGCACGCACCGCGGCAAAAATCTCTTTATGTGGCAGACAAACGCGTTGTTCATTGCCAAGCGATTCGTCTAAATCAAGCGTAAACTCTTGCCCAGCTTTTAAAATAACTTCGCCCTTTTCAAACTGCCCGACACGAAGCTTGGGGCCTTGTAAATCTGCGACAATCGTGATGTGTCTTTTCTTTTTTTCAGAAATTTCACGCACAGCTTTATAATTTTGTTCATGCTCGGCATGTGTTCCGTGCGAAAAATTAAACCGAAAAGCATCTGCGCCAGCATCAACCAATTTTTCAAGCATAGCTTTTGATTCCGAAGCCGGCCCGATTGTGGCTAAAATTTTGGTATGCGTATTGTTTGGCATCAATTTTCCTTAAAAAAAGAGGTTATAATCAAATTATCACTTGTCAAATATAATTGCTTTTGTTATTGTCTTAAACAAAATTTTTTAAAAACTTATTAAAGGAGTAAAAATTATGCCAGATGTAGGTGGTATTGCCGGTGATCGGTTACGTTCGCTCATTGAACGCATTGAAAAGCTTGAGGAAGATAAAAAAGAGATTTCAACGGACATTCGCGAGGTTTTTGCAGAAGCGAAAAGCGCCGGTTTTGATGTGAAAATTATGCGCGCGATTTTAAAACTGCGCAAAATGGACGCGGCTGACCGCGATGAGCAGGAGGTCTTGCTTGATACTTATCGCAAAGCTTTGGATTTATAAATCAAAGGCTTCCTTTCGGAAGCCTTTTTTGTTTCAGATTTTAATAATTCCCGTGGCCATGGCGTAAATAGCAATGAGCGCCAAAATAACCAAAATGCCTGCCAAGCACGCTTCACGCGGCGTGAAGACACGATCAACCGAATCGTTTTGACGGCGCGCCCAAATATAAACCGGAATACCAATCGCCATAAAGATGACCGCCATGAGCAAATATTCCAGACCGGCGGCGTAAATCAGCCACAAGGCGTAAAGGGCGCCGATGGTGCCTGAAAGAACCGCGGCTGAACGGCGGATATAGGCATTGCCCGTGAACTCGTGGTCTTCGCAGATTTTCCACAAATATGCGCAACTTGAAAGATAAGCCGGCAAAACCATCACGCTTGTAATGCTTAACATCGTGTTCCACGCGTTGTTGGAAAAATATACCAAAAGCATAAACACTTGCATTAAGGCGCTTGTTATCCAAAGCGAAACAGACGGCGCGTCATTTTCGTTTTCTTTGGCAAATTCTTTCGGGAAAGTGCCGTTTTGCGCCGCCGCTTGCGGAATTTGCGCGGTAACCATTGTCCAGGCGAGCCAGCTGGAAAGCACTGAAATTAAAAGCCCGATGTTCATCAGCCAAGATCCCCAACGCCCGACAATCTTTTCCAAAACGCCCGCGGTTGAGGGGTTCGGCACGGACGCTAACTCGGCTTGCGACATATAGCCAAACGGCAAAAGCGAAAGCAACACATAAATAATCAGGCAACCTAAAAAGCCCAAAACCGTCGCCCGACCAACAGCGCGTGGCGATGAGGCATGCTTTGACATCACAACCGCGCCCTCAATGCCGATAAACGCCCACAATGTGACAAGCATGGTGCTTTTGATTTGTGTGCCTAAATCGCCAAGTTTGGCGCGCGTAGCTAAGTTTTCGCCCCAGAAGTCAAACGAAAATCTATCCGCGTGAAACGCAAACGCCACAATGATGATGAATAAAACGAGTGGCACGATTTTGCCGATTGTTCCAATAAAGTTGATGACGGTTGCTTGTTTAATGCCTCGTAAAACCAAAAAGTTAAAGAACCAGATTAAGATTGAACCGCCGATAATAGAAATCAGGTTATTGCCGCCGGCAAAATAAGGCGGGAAAAAGTAATTTAAGGCGTCCATCGTAATCACGGCATAACCGACGTTTCCGCAAATTTGGCACAACCAGTACGACCAGCCGATTGTAAAGCCAACGTACGGACCAAAGCCCTCGCGGCTATACATATAAATGCCGGCGGTTAAGTCGGGGCGGACGGCGGATAAAATTCGGAAAGTGTTGGCAATGAAATAAACACCGATACCGGTGATAATCCACGCCAAAAGCACCGCGCCGGCGGAAGCGCCTGCCGCCATATTTTGCGGCAAGCTATAAATGCCGCCGCCAACCATGGAGCTGACAACAATCGCCGCCAGCGCCATAACGCCCAATCCGGCGGACGATTGCGCGGCCGCCGGACGTGACGTGTTTGAAACATTTTTCTGTTTAAACATCGTTTTTCCTTATCAATTTAAATTAAACTTTTGCCGGTTCGGCATATTCAAAGTTCAAGAAACCCAAGCAAGTGAGGCTGTAGCCAAACTGTTCGGTAATATTAAGGAAGTTATGGAACATTTGAAAATCGCTGTGTTTTTCAACGCCACGGATTTCCAACTCGTGATTTAAAGACTTGTTTAACCACATTTCAGCGTGACCTTTGGCGATTTCATCATCAATATGTGTGTCAAAAAATTCAACATATTCAGCCGCCCAACCGCCAATAAGCTCGCCTTTTTTGTCTTTGCCCCAGCAGATGCCGACGCCTGTTGCAATCGCCTTATGCTCGTCGCGGCTGGCGCCGTGTCCGGCCATAATCACTTCCAAAACCGCGCCGTGCTTAAACTGATTGACAACCTTATCAACCGGCACAATGTTGCCAAATAATTCTTTAGGCAAAACAGAGGTGTAAGGAACAACGTTAAAGTTTTCAATTTTGGCTTGCATTAAAGCCGAATCATAACAAAATGTCTCAAACGGTTGTGGCGGAATGCCCTCGCTGGCCTGACCGACACCGCCGGTTTGAAACGCTAAAGTCGGGTAACGAACGCCTTGTGTCATTAATTTTCTCCTCAAAATAAGATTAATACAAATGCATTCTGGAGATATGACTGAATTATAGAGTTTCAAGGTAAACCTTTAGAGGGGAATGCGTCTAATGGGCGCCTAGAGCGATTTTTTGGGCTTGTCCAATTCACGTACCACCACGCTCTTACTCGTAAGTTTTGCGCTAAACGCAAAACTTACGAGTAAGACTGTTTCAGCATCTCTTTATGAGATTCCGAAACAAGTCCGGAATGACAAAGAAAAAACAAGAAAATCAATAACTTATCAATAAAACGTGTGCAAAAAAAGGTACCTTTAAATGTGCATTTTGTCAAGGAAAATTTTCAAGATTTTTCAAAAGGTTATTTTCTTGATAAAACGCACATTTAAACGTACGTTTTTTTAAGAAATGTGTATAGCGGCACATCTAAAGCCGTTTCTTCAAGTTCGGAAAATTCTCGTACGTCTATGTACGCTCAAATTTTCCTCACTTTTGAAACGACTTTATCTGCACCACTCTCCACATTTCTTTGGCTAGAACAAGAGAGGGAAAATCTCTCTCAAACGTCATTCCAAACTCGTTTCGGAATCTCATAAAGAGATGCTGAAACAAGTTCAGCATGACATTTGAGGTCGTTTCAGGATGACGATTCGGAGGGGATGCTGAAACAAGTTCAGCATGACATTTAGGGTCGTTTTGGGTTGACTTTTGGGGTCGTTTCAGGATGACGATTCGGATGGGAGGACTTTTTAATTTAAGGAGGAAAAAATGAAGTATGTTTTATTTTTGATAACAATTTTGTTTTCAAGTCAGGCGGTGGCGCTGAATTGTGAAAAGCAGCCAACCTGTGAAGAATTAAATTATTCTAAAGATGATGATCCTCAATGTGCTGAGGATGGTTATATTCTTTGTCCGTTTGACTTTTCCTATAAAAAATGTTTACAGCCTGATTGTGAAAAAATGGGTTACACAAAGTCTAATAAATCGGGTTGGTGTGGCAAAATTTCAAAATGCCCGAATGATGAATCTTACACGGCATGTAAAGCCCTATGTGAAATTGGCGATGTTTATTATGCAGACGGTACTTGCGGTTATGCCGATGATTATGACGCATCTTCAGGTAAAATTCCTGTTGGCGTCGTGTTTTATATGACGGACGAGGGGCGTCATGGTAAAGTGATTGCCTTTAATGATGTTCCGGCTGATCGTAAATATACGTTTTTTCCACCGAATACAGGTAAATCAGGTAAAGTAGATGGTGAAGATCCAATGCCTTTTGGTACCCTTATTCCGGACGGACTTTCCGTTATTGAACCTGATAAACTTGTAGAATCCTTAAAAAGCGGGAAGAAAGAACTTTTTGATGGCAAAGGTAATACGGCAACCATACTCGCCTCGCCTAACCTTAAGCACTGTAATGGTAAACAAGAAAGTGATCCGAATTACCCCTATTATTGCCAGGCAACGGCGGCTATCCAAACAAACTTATATTATCCCGATAAACGTGTGAAAAATGATCCTTTGGTCGGACAAGGGCAATGGTATATTCCGGCGCTTTATGAAGTCTTGCTCTGGAATCCCGTGGATATTAATCAAATGCAGTCATACAAGGCCTACGATGCCAGCGGCGCTTTAAATACAACCAAAACAAAAATAGAAGAAAGCTTTAAGTTATTGCAAGCTAAAGGTGTTTCTTGTGTCTATCTAAAATATTTTTATCCAACATCTACATTTATAAGTGAGGATAATCCATATTTTGCAAGCATTTTGGGTGCTAGGACAAGGGATAATGTGTCTGATGCGCATCCTGTTCGCGCGATTTTGGCGTTTTAGTTGAACACCATATCTATTCATAATCTTTTACTTTCTTTTTGAGAAAGTAAAGGATAATTGCGTAACCTTTACTTTTTATCTTGACTTGTTAAAAATAATTTAGAATCTGCTTTCATGGCGCAAAGCCAAAGGCGAATCGACTCATTTTGAAGCGTGGCAAAAGGCTCGTCCAAAAATGCCTTTGTTAAAAGCGCCTCGGCTTCTTTTTGCCCAATGCCGCGTGAACGTAAGTAAAAGAGCTGATTTTCATCTAGCGCGCCACTTGTTGCACCATGACTGCATTTCACATCGTCTGCAAAAATTTCCAACGCCGGCTTCACGTCAACCGTTGCCTGATTGGAAAGCATGAGCGCTTTATGAAGTTGCGTGCCGTTTGCCCCAAAAGCCTTCGGCTCAATGCGAATTTTGCCCTGAAAAACACCATGCCCCTCGTCTTCCAAAACACCTTTAATCAGCTGTTTGGAAGTGGTTTGCGCACAAGCGTGAATCACGTTTGCCGTTGTGTCGTGCGTTGTTTTGCCTTTGGTGCGATAAGCCGCATTCAAAACCGTTTCCGCGCCCTCTTCTTTTAAATGCACCAGCGTTTCATGGCGTGCAATCAAAGCCCCAAGCTCAGAGACATAACTTTCAAATCTGGCGTTTTGACGCACCGAAACTGCATTAAACGCCAAATGCGCCGCTTTTTCATTTTCCTGTTGCTTTTTGTAATGTTTCAAAACGGCGGATTTGCCTAAAAAGATTTCATTTACGACATTATGCGCATAAGTTAGCGTCTTGTTTTTGCTTTCAAAAAGTTCCACCCAATCAACCGCGGTCTCGCTTTCCAAAACAATGATATTATGAAAATCTGCCCAAAGGGGAAAATCTTCATCTGTTTCATAAATAAACGCCAGCGGTTTATCAAACGTTATACCGCGCGCCACGCGGATAAAAACGCCCTCGCCTAAATGCGCCGTATTCAGCGCCGCAAACGGCATTTTACCCAATTCAAAACTTTTATTTAAATAAGCCGACGTTTCATGTTCTGCCGCCGCTTCTTCCAAGCTTAAAAGCGTTACGCCCTCGGGCAAATGCGGTTGATGCGCGCATAAATGCCCGTTATGAAAGCAAATTTCATAAGCCTCAAACGGCAAATGAGGTTCATGCTTATGTTCACAAGTGCATGTCGTATGGTTTTCTGAACACGGCTTGGGGGCTTGATAAATATTTGAAAGAATCGGTTTAATGTTTGTATATTTCCATTCTTCCGTTTTTAATGTCGGCAAGCAAAATGCCGCGCGACCTTTATCGCGCCAGCCGCTTATGACCGCGTTATGTGTTTCCGAAAGCCCGATGTCTAACAAATTTTGCATCAGCAACCCTCATTTACAAACGCAGCATAGCCTTTTTCTTCAAGTGCCAAAGCAAGTGTTTTATCGCCCGAACGCACAATGTGTCCGTCCGCAAAAATATGCACGACATCCGGCGTGATGTAATTTAACAACCGTTGATAATGCGTGATAATCAGCATAGCGCGTTTGCCGTCACGAAGTGTGTTTACGCCGTCCGCCACCACTTTTAAGGCATCAATATCTAAGCCGGAATCCGCCTCGTCCAAAAGGGCCATTGTCGGCTTTAAAACCGCCATTTGCCACGTTTCCATACGCTTTTTTTCGCCCCCTGAAAAGCCAACATTTACCGGACGTTTAAGCATTTCGGTGCTGATACCTAACTTGGCGGCTTCTTCTTTGGCAATTTTCAAAAAGCCCAAAGTATCCAGCTCCGGCTCGCCTCTGTGCTTGCGCACGGCATTTAAGGCATGCTTTAAGAAATTAACGGTCGGCACGCCGGCAATTTCCACCGGATATTGCATAATCATAAACAAACCCTCGCGCGCGCGCTCCTCAACGCTCATCTGAAGCAAATCTTTGCCATGAAAGCGCACCGTGCCACTTAATACCTCGTAGCCGGGCTTGCCGCACAAAACATTTGAAAGCGTGGATTTGCCCGCGCCGTTCGGCCCCATTAAGGCATGAACTTCACCTTCCATAATGGTTAGATTGAGGTTTTTGATAATCTGTTTATCGCCGGCTTTGGCGCATAAATCCTTAATTTCAAGCACAGGTTTCGTCATTTTAACCGACACTCCCTTCCAATGAAATGTTAATCAGTTTGGCAGCTTCAATGGCAAATTCCATCGGCAACTGTTGCATAACCTCACGGCAAAAACCGTTGACAATCAGCCCAACCGCATCTTCCTCACTTAAACCGCGCTGGCGACAATAAAAAAGCTGTTCATCGCCGATTTTAGACGTTGTCGCTTCATGCTCCAAAACTGCCGTTGCATTATGATTTTCAACATAAGGCACAGTGTGCGCGCCACATAACGCGCCAATAAGCAAATTATCGCACTGCGAATAATTCCGCGCGTGTTCTGCCGTTTGCGACACATGCACCAAGCCCCGATATGTTTGATTTGAACGACCGGCGGAAATGCCCTTGGAAATGATTTTGGAGCGCGTGTTTTTGCCCAGATGAATCATTTTTGTGCCGGTATCGGCTTGCTGATGATTGTTGGTAATGGCCACCGAATAAAACTCGCCAACCGAATTATCGCCCTGCAAAACACATGACGGATATTTCCAAGTGATAGAAGAACCCGTTTCCACCTGTGTCCATGAAACTTTAGAATTTTCGCCACGGCAAGCCGCCCTTTTGGTCACAAAATTATAAACGCCGCCTTTGCCCTCCGAATCGCCGGGATACCAGTTTTGAACTGTGGAATATTTGACCTCGGCATCTTTTAAAACCACAATTTCCACAATAGCGGCATGAAGTTGATTTTCATCGCGTTGGGGGGCGGTGCACCCCTCTAAATAAGAAACATAGCTCCCCTCGTCTGCCACAATCAGCGTGCGTTCAAACTGGCCCGTGTTTTTGGCGTTAATCCTAAAATATGTGGAAAGCTCCATAGGGCAACGCACGCCTTTGGGAATGTAGACAAACGAACCGTCCGTAAACACCGCCGAATTCAAACAGGCAAAGAAATTATCGGTATAAGGCACAACCGAGCCTAAATATTTTTGCACTAAATCAGGATGTTTTTGCACTGCTTCTGAAATGGAGCAGAAAATAATGCCATGCTTTTCAAGCTCGGCGCGGTAAGTGGTTGCCACCGAAACGCTGTCAAAAACCGCGTCCACCGCCACAACGCCTGCTAAAACTTCTTGCTCTTTTAACGGAATGCCCAACTTATTATATGTTTCAAGCAATTCAGGCGCGACATCATTCAAGCTTTTGGGCGCATTTTTTGGCTTGGGCGCAGAAAAATATGACAATGCCTGATAATCAATCGGGTCATAAGTGATGTTTGCCCATTTGGGTTCGGTCATCGTTTGCCAATGCTCAAAAGCTTTCAGGCGGCGTTGTAAAAGCCAATCCGGTTCATTTTTCTTTTGTGAAATCAGGCGGATAATATCTTCATTTAAACCCACAGGCGCAGAATCGGCGTCTATGTCCGTGACAAAGCCGTATTTATATTTATCGCCGCTTTCATCGGCTATGGTTGGTTTTTGCGCCATTTTCAAGCCTTTCAAACTGTGCGCACAGCATAGGCTTTTGATTTTTAAAAATCAAGTAGTTTTAACGAATATTTCACGAATTGATGGCAATATCACAACAGATTAAAGGAAGGACGATGCTTAAAAAGTTTGCGGCACATATTTTGTTATGCCTGTTTTTAACAGGTTGTTACAGCTCAAACATTCAGCTCTTAAACCGCGCCACTTGGTTCGGTGCCACGCCTTCTGTGGTAACTGTCGGACGGGGCGATACACTTTACTCTATTTCCAAGCGCTATGATGTGAATCTGCAGGAATTGATACAAGCGAACGGTTTGCGCGCGCCTTATAACATTAAGGTTGGGCAAACGTTAAGGATTCCGAAATCAACTTATCATATTGTGCGCAAAGGCGATACGCTTTATTCCATTTCTAAACGCTACAACACCAGCGTGGACGCCCTTGTCCGCGCCAACAGCTTAACACAACCTTACACCATCAGCGTGGGGCAAAAAATTGCGCTTTCGGGTACCAAAGCCGCACCGTCTTCACAACGCAAAGCCCCGACAGCGACTCCGAGCAAAAAAGCAACAACCGCCAAAGCCACAACATCTTCTTCCCAAAAGAAAACTGCACCAACGACCTATACAGCGCCTAAAAAGCGCACGGCTAAATTTATGTGGCCGGTGCAAGGCAAAGTGATTGCTAACTTCGGCAGCCTTGGCAAAGGGCGCAAGAATGACGGCATTAATATCAGCGCCGCTAAAGGCTCTGCCGTGAAAGCCGCGGATGCCGGCACGGTCGCTTATGCCGGCAACGAGCTTAAAGGCTTTGGGAAGCTCATCTTAATTAAGCATAACGATGGGTGGATTACCGCTTATGCGCATAACGACAAACTTTTGGTTAAAAAAGGGCAGAAAGTAAAAAAAGGCGAAAAAATCTCTACTGTCGGCAGTACAGGCGGTGTTAGCTCGCCTCAGCTCCATTTTGAAGTGCGCGCAGGCAAAAAAGCCGTCAATCCGCGTTCTTATCTGCCTTAAAAGCAATTAATTGTTTAATAAGCCCAAGATTTTAGTTGTAATTTGGAATTGTTTATGTATACTCCTACCAGTTTTAATGTAGGAGAAAAGAAAATGTTTATCCGTCAAGCTTGGGCGCAAGATGCCGCAACAGTTAGCACAAGCGCCTCTTTTGCAGGGACTTTTATCCAAATTATCGGTATTTTTTTGGTGTTTTATTTGCTTTTAATCCGCCCGCAACAAAAGCGCCTTAAACAGCATGAAGCACGCTTGAAAGCTCTTAAAGTGGGCGATAAGGTTTTAAGCGGCGGTGGCCTTTATGCCGTTGTTAAAAAAATTAAGGACGATGACATTACTTTGGAACTTGCCAAAGGCTTTGAAGTGCAAACACCACGCTATGCCATTCGGGAAGTCTTAACCGAAGACGCCACTGTTGCTTCTCCCAAAAGATCTAAAAAATAAGCAGGAATTGAAAAATGTATAAACTTTCTCGTGAACGTATTTTAATTATCTTGGCTATTTGTTTGGTCGGCTTGTTTTTCGCCGTGCCAAACTTTTTGCCGCAATCTGTTAAATTGCCGCATTGGTGGCAACCCGTTAGCCTTGGGCTTGATTTGCAAGGCGGTTCAAATCTGCTTTTACAGGTAGATATGGACGGCGTGATGAAAGAACGCATGCAAGCTTTGGAAGATTCTGCGCGGCAGGTTTTGCGTGATCATCGCATTCGCTATGAAAATCTTTCGGCAAAACCCGATGGACTTTATGTGAAAATTAACGATTTTAACGCGCGCACTAAAGCTTTGGGCTATTTGCAAAAACTAGAAGAAGGGTTAACCGCTCAAACCGAAGATGACACGATTGTTCTTAAGATGACGGAACAATCTGAAAATATGCTCAAGAGTAGAGTTTTGGATCAATCTATTGAAATTGTGCGCCGCCGTATTGATGAACTTGGCACAAAAGAACCGGTTATTCAAGCACAAGGTAGCGATCGGATTGTGGTTCAGCTCCCTGGCGTGCAGAATCCGGAAGATGTGAAAAAACTTTTGGGCAAAACGGCAAAAATGTCTTTCCATTTGGTGGACAGAAGAGCATCTCTTGCCGATGCGCGCCGTGGCAAATTAAGCGCTCAGTTGCGCGTTGTACCTGACGCCGATGGCATTAATCAGCACATTTTAACACGCAAAGCCGTGGTTGACGGGAGTAGCTTAACAGATGCCGGCGTCACTTTCCAAGAAGGTAACCGTCCGGCGGTAAGCTTTAAGTTTAATGCAACAGGCGGCCGTAAGTTTGGTGAAGTCACGCGCGACCATGTGGGTGAACAACTTGCTATTGTGCTGGATAATGAAGTTATTTCCGCACCTGTTATTCAATCTGCTATTACAGGTGGCAACGGCGTTATTACCGGCAATTTTTCTGCTGAGGAAGCTAACAATCTGGCTTTAATGCTTCGTTCAGGCGCTTTGCCGGCGCAACTTCAGGTTATTGAAGAACGCACCGTTGGCGCTGGTTTGGGCGCTGATTCTATCCGCGCGGGGCTTGTGGCATCGCTTATTGGATTTGCGGCGGTTTTAATCTTTATTATTGCGGCTTATGGTCTGTTTGGTATTTTTACGTCCATTACGCTTTTTATCAACTTGTTCTTAACGCTTGGCGTGATGAGCTTAATCGGTACAACATTGACTCTTCCTGGTATTGCTGGTTTGATTCTTTCTATCGCGATGGCGGTTGATGCCAATGTGCTTATTTTTGAGCGTATGCGCGAAGAAGCCAAAAAGGGTCGTTCCACTAAAGACGCTGCCGAAGCAGGCTTTACAGAAGCTTGGGCAACCATTGTGGATTCTAACTTGACAACCGTTGTTGCCGCGCTCGTGCTGTTTTGGCTTGGAACTGGTCCTGTCCGCGGTTTTGCCGTTACATTAACAATTGGTATTTTAATATCCATGTTTACATCTGTCACGGTGGCTCGCTTGATTATTGCGGCGTGGATGGTGCGTTGCAAACCAACAAAACTGCCAATTTAACTTTTTGATATAAGGATGAACGAAAATGAAACTTTTTAGTTGGGTTACAAAAGATACAAATATTGACTTCTTAAAACCGCGCAAGTGGACTGGTATCTTCTCGGTTTTGATGATTGCTCTTTCGCTTTATTCTATTGCTGTGAAAGGCTTTAATTACGGCATTGATTTTTCCGGCGGTATCTTAATTGAACTTAAAAGCAACGAACCTATTAATCCGGAAACAATGCGCGCACAATTAAATCAGCTCGGGCTTGATGAAGTCACGCTTCAAACAATCGGCGAAAACGGCGATGAGTTGATGCTCCGTGTGCAAGGCGATGGTTCTGATGAGGAAAGCCAACGCGCGATGCTTGCGCAAATTAGACAGACGCTCGGCGATGGGTATGAATATCGCCGCGTGGAATCAGTCGGGCCGCAAGTCGGCAATGAACTTAAACGCGATGGCATGCTTGCCTCAATTGTTGCTATTTTGGCTATTTCAGCTTATATTTGGTTCCGCTTTGAATGGCAGTTTGCTTTGGGTGCTTTAATCAGCTTGTTTAATGATTTGATTGTGACACTTGGGTTGATTTCGTTTTTAGATTTTGATTTTAGCTTAACAACCGTCGCCGCTATTTTGACCTTGGCTGGTTATTCAGTTAACGATACGGTTGTGACTTATGATCGTATTCGTGAAAACTTGCGCAAATATAAGAAAATGCCGTTATATGACTTGCTTAACAAAAGCGTGAATGATATTTTGTCTCGCACGATTTTGACAGGTTTAACAACGCTGTTTGCCTCACTTGCTTTGCTTATTTGGGGCGGCGATACGTTGCGTAGTTTTTCATTTACAATCTTTTTTGGTGTGATTGTTGGTACTTATTCGTCCATTTATATCGCAACGGCTTTCTTGTCAATGTTTGACTTACGTCGCACGCAAGAAGCACAAAAAGATGTTAATCCGTTTGGAAATGCTTAAACTTAAGATCGCTTAAGCTCAAAAAAAATCCCGCTTCAAAAGGCGGGATTTTTTTGAGCTTAATAAAACTTATGGTTTTTTCATTAAATCTTGAGCCACTTTCGGATGACGAAGAAGTTTCTCAATCTTATCTACTTCTGAAAATGTGTCATCCGCGCGGAAAGTCAAATCCGGCGTGTAACGAAGTTTAAGCTTTGAAGCAATTTGCTTTTTAAAAAGCCATGCGTCAGCATTAAGCTCTTCCAAAACAAGCCCTAAATCTTTGCCATTAAGAGTCATGATGTAGGCGTGCGCGTACTTTAAATCAGGCGAAACACGAACTTCCGTTACGGTAATAAAAGCCGATTTAACGGTTTCGCTCCTGATTTCGCCACGCTCCAAAACGTTTGCAATCACGCGTTTTATTTCTTGTCCAACGCGGAGTTGCCGCTGAGATGGTTCTTTTTCCATAAGTATACTCCTTAAAGTGTGGCCGCAATGGTTTCAATCTCGTAGCATTCAATAAAGTCACCGACTTGAATATCATTATAGTTTTCAAAGCTCATGCCACATTCATAGCCCTCGCGGACTTCTTTGACATCTTCTTTAAAGCGTTTCAGTTGCGCTAAATTGCCGTCATGAATAACCACGTTATCACGCAACAGACGCACCTTTGCGCCACGTTTTACAAGCCCTTCGGTGACCATGCAACCGCCAACCTTGCCAACGCCCGTGATATTAAAGACATTGCGAATTTCAGCATAGCCCAAAAGTTTTTCTCTGATTTCAGGCGAAAGCAAGCCTTCCAAGCCTTTTTTAACATCATCGGCGACATCATAAATAATGGAATAATAACGGATATCAACCCCGTCACGACGCGCCATATCGCGCGCTTGCGGAATAGCGCGAACGTTAAACCCAATGATAAAGGCGTTAGACGCCTTGGCAAGCGAAATATCAGATTCTGAAATCGGACCAACGGCCGAATGCAAAACATGCACTGAAACCTCGTTGTTAGAAAGCTTTTTAATGGTGCCTTCAATTGCTTCAATGGAGCCTTGAACATCGGCCTTGATAATAACAGACAGATATTTTGACTCGCCTGACTTAATTTTATCAAGCATCAACTCCATCGCTGATTTGGCGCTCTTCACAAGCTTGGCATCGCGTTCTTTGCGAATACGATAACTTGTTACTTCTTTGGCCTGATTTTCGTCTTTGACAACAATAAAGTTATCGCCGGCGGACGGTGTGCCTTGCAAGCCCAAAACCTCAACCGGTGTTGCAGGACCTGCTTCCTGAAGTTTTTTACCATGTTCGTTAAACATCGCGCGAACATGTCCCCATTCCTTGCCAGCAATAAAGATATCGCCCACTTTAAGCGTGCCGTTTTGAACCAAAACTGTTGCCACACTTCCGCGGCCTTTTTCCATTTTGGCTTCAACAACCGCGCCTTCTGCATTACGATTGGGGTTTGCCTTAAGATCCAAAATTTCAGCTTGGAGCAAAATCGCTTCCAAAAGTTTGTCAATGTTAATGCGCTTTTTGGCTGAAACTTCCGCGCACAAACTCTCGCCGCCCATTTCCTCAACGGCTATACCGTGTTGCAACAACTCGGTTTTAACTTTCATGGGATCTGCGCCCGGTAAATCTATTTTATTAATCGCCACCACAATCGGCACTTCAGCTGCTTGCGCATGGCGAATGGCCTCAATGGTTTGGGGCATAATGCCGTCATTTGCCGCCACCACCAACACCACAATATCGGTTACTTTTGCACCGCGCGCGCGCATTTCTGAAAACGCTTCATGCCCTGGCGTATCAATAAATGTAATTTTTTGACCGCCCCCAACTTCAACCTGATATGCACCAATATGTTGCGTAATACCACCGGCTTCTTTGTCGGCAACGTTTGTTTCACGCAAAGCGTCCAAAAGCGATGTTTTACCGTGGTCAACGTGACCCATAACCGTCACAACCGGCGCACGTGGCAATAAATCAGCCGCCGTATCTGCCGGACCGGAAAGACCTTCTTCAACATCGCTATCCGCCACACGCTTAAATTTATGCCCCATTTCTTCAACAACAATCTGCGCTGTATCGGCATCAATGGGCTGATTAATGGTTGCCATCACGCCTAAAGACATTAGTTTTTTGATGACTTCCGCGCTTTTCTCAGCCATACGGTTGGCAAGCTCCTGAACGGTAATTACCTCCGGAATAACCACTTCTTTAATAATTTTTTCCTGTGGCGCAACTGGCGCGGTAGGCTGTTTGGGCTGTTTGCGCTTAAAGCGACGACGCGGCGCGCCATAGCCATAATAATCATCATCGTCATCATCGCTGTTCATATAGCTGTTGACGTTGATTTTATTATTGCGGCGCGGCGATTCAAAACTCCGCTTTTGGATTTTTTTACGCTCTTGTTCAAAGGTTTCTTCCTTGCTTAAAGGCTTGGAAGAAGGCTTTTTATAATCATCATCGTCATCATCAAAATCTTTTTGTTTTTTCTTGTTAAAGTGACGATCTTCCTCCTCAACAGGCACTTGAGCAAGCATTTCCTTGCGGCGCTCTTCTTCTGCTTTCTTTTGTGCCTCTTCTTGTTGCAAGCGCGCTTCTTCTTCACGACGCAAATTTTCCTCTTCGCGCTGTTTTTGACGCAAAAGTTCTCTTTCTTCCAGCTCTTGGCGACGTCTTGCTTCATGCTCTTTGGCTTCAGCAATCAGCTTTAATTTTTGAGCCGTTGCCTCATCAATTGGCGGAGCTTTAGGAGGTTCTGCCGTATTTGTACCGACAAAGCGCTTTTTGCGCACTTCAACCTGCACCATTTTTTTGCCGTCCGAGGTGTTACTCCGCCCCAGATTTTTTAATGTGAGGGTAGATTTTCCGGATAATGTTAATTTTGTCTTTGCATTATCTTCTGCCATGTTTTTCTTTCTCCACAATCCCTTTAATCAAGAAAATCCTGATATTTTTTAACACTTTCATAAACCATTTTTTCCATTGGGCCTTTTAAAACTGCCAAATGCATTGTGTTGACACGATCCAAAGACGCGTCAAAATCTGCCGAAGCATACACTTTCAACACCGGCAGGCCTGCCGCCGACTGCTCAATTTTGCGGCAACCGTCTGGTGCGGCATCGCTTGCTTGAATGATAAAAGCCACATGCCCTCGGGCAAGTTTATCTTTAACTTTTTCAAACCCGCTCACAACCGCGCCGGCCTTAATGCCTAAATTGATGCTGTCTAAGCCTTTTTTATAAAGCAACTTTTCAACCGTTTGCAACATATCGGGTTGGATTTTCAAATTCCGATGAACGGCTTTAACGAACAAATTTCCGGACAAAGCTTTTGCCAAAGCTTGACGCGAATTGGAAACATAAAGCCCTCGTCCGGCAAATTTTTTGTTCAAATCCGGAAGCAGTTGCCCGTCTTGCGTCACCACAAAGCGAAGAAGAGCCTCTTTGGGCTTGACTTCGCCTGTGACAATGCATTTTCTTTCCGTTTCTTGTTGCTTCATTAAAGTTCCGTTTTGGTTTATTGTTGTTCCTCGGTGAACCAGTGTTCACGCGCCGCCATGATAATGCGGTTGGCTTCAACTTGTGTTAAAGCATCAGCACCCAAAATTTCAATGAGTTCATCAGCCGCCAAATCCGCCAAATCATCAAGCGTTTTCACACCATTTTCAGCGAGCTTAATAATCATATCTTGATCTAAGCCGTCAACAGTTTTAAGCTGTTCGTCAATGCCTAAATCCTTGCTCTTTTTATCAAACGAAGCGTTGCGCTTTTCAACATATTCTTTGGCGCGGTTTTGAAGCTCGGTCGCGACTTCTTCGTCAAAACCTTCAATTTCAGAAAGTTCTTTTAAGCTAACAAACGCTATTTCATCAATGGTAGAAAAGCCCTCGGCAATTAAGAGATGCGCAATCATCTCATCAACGTCTAAAGCTTCCATGAAGCGTTGTGAACGTACCTTGTTTTCATTGGCGCGGCGTTCTTGCTCTTGGGCTTCGGTTAAGACATCAATATCAGCGCCCAAAAGTTGCGAAGCCAACTTCACGTTTTGTCCGCGGCGACCAATCGCAATAGAAAATTGCTCTTCCGGCACAACGGCTTCCATGCGGTTGTTTTCTTCATCAATCACCACCTTGGTGACTTCCGCCGGCGACAATGCCGCCACCAAATATTGGGCGCGATCTTCAGAATAAGGCACGATATCAATCTTTTCGCCCTGCAACTCGGTCACAACCGCCTGCACGCGAATACCTCTTAAACCAACGCAAGCGCCGACAGGATCAACAGTCATATCATTGGCGCGAACGGCAATTTTTGCCTTAGATCCAGGGTCACGCGCCACGCCCATAATTTCAACAATGCCGTCATAAATTTCCGGCACTTCAGAGGTGAAGAGCTTTGCCATAAATTCGGGGCAAGTGCGTGATAAGAAAATTTGTGGCCCGCGGTTTTCACGTCGGACATCTAAAACATAAGCACGCACGCGGTCACCGTTTTTGAACTTTTCTCTCGGGATCATTTCATCGTGACGCAACACAGCCTCGGTTTTACCGATGTCTAACACCACATTACCGAACTCGGCGCGTTTTACCGTTCCATTGATAATGGTTCCGACTTTTTCTTTATATTCTTCATATTGGCGGTTACGCTCGGCATCGCGCACTTTTTGCACAATCACCTGTTTCGCAGTTTGCGCAGCAATACGTCCAAAATCAACTGGAGGCAAAGGATCAATTAAAAAATCGCCAATTTTGAGGTTTTTATCATAAGCTTTGGCATCGCTCAAGCGCAATTGTGCCGCCTCATTTTCAACCTCAGCATCATCTGCTACCACTTCGCGGTAACGTGAAAGTGAAATAGCGCCCGTTTTGCGGTCAATCACAGCGCGGATATCGTGTTCCATACCGTAACGCGAACGACCGGCCTTTTGAATGGCAATTTCCATAGCAACAAAAACGTCTTCTTTATCAATATTTTTTTCACGCGCAACTGTATCCGCCACAAGGACAATTTCAGGACGCGGCATATTTTCAATATTTTCCATTATTTACCCCTTAAATTAAAGTTCTTTATTTTGTTTTGCTTCAAATTCCGCCAAAAGTTCGTCCGTTAAGACAACTTTTGCTTTGGCGATGTTTTGAAAAGGCAAAACATATTCTGTGCCTTCCATCATGAGATGGACGTTGTTTTGTTTATCAAATAAAACTATTTCACCTTTAAATCTTTTACGATCTTCAACCGGTTCATACGTTTCAAGTTTAATGAGCTTGCCTTCAAAGCGTTTAAAATGCTCAGGTTTTGTGAGTGGACGGTCAATGCCAGGCGAGCTTACTTCAAGCTGATAGCGCCCTTCAATCGGGTCTTTTTCATCCAAAAGGGCGGAAAGCGCGCGACTGACTTTGGCGCAATCATCAACCGTGATGTCACGGCTAGCGTCTAAAACATCAATCATCACCTGCAAAACAGGGTTGCTTGACCCGATTGTCAGAATCCGGACTGTTTCATAGCCTAAGCTTTCAATGACCGGTTCAAGCATATCTTGTAAAATGTGTTTTTCCATAACTTTCCTTTTTCTCTAAAAAAAGGAGCGGGGCAAACGCCCCACTCTCTTCAAGTAACTATTTTCAAATGAAAGGATTGTCAATATGTATAATACAAAAAAATATTTTGTAAAGTATTTTTTTTAAAAAAGTGCAAAAATTTGAAAAATTTTTAAAGCATATCTGCTAAGTTTATGATTTTCTTTTTATTTTTTTGCGCAATTTTTACAGCTTCGTAAGCGCCACCGTCATGATATTTTATATAACAAATCAGAACGTCTGCATTTTCAGCGATATATTTGTTGCGGCGCGAGATTGCAAACTTTTTGGGGCCATTTTGAGCCTCATAGGGATAAATGACCTCATATTTTTTGCTTAGCTCTTTCATGTGATAATCAGAATAGCGATAAGGTGTGATGTAACATAAATATATCCATCTATATTCTTCTTTTAATTTCAACATCACAAGGCGCGAAATCCAATCAAAATTGCCTTGACCGCAAAGCCAAAATTCATCAATGCCGCTTTCTATGAGATTGCGCGCAACTTTTTCTAACAATTTTTCCAACTCTTCTGTAACTTTAACGTCACGATGCCCGAAGAAAGCGCAAATGCCGTACATTCTTCATCCTATCAGCCTAAACGTTTGAAACGGCAAAAGTTACTGACATCAAAACTGCTGTTCTTAAAAGATAATTCTTCATATGATTGAACCTTTCTTTATTTTAATACTAAAAAGAAAACCACCTTGCGAGGTGGTCGGAGAGTTCAACAATCATGTTCACTGGATGATTCTTTTAGCCTTTCAGCCGAAGCTTTGGACATTCGCTAAAAGCTCCCCGACCATAGGTAACTATAATCGGGGATATATCTACTGCCGGCTAAGCTTGTAGCTGACAATATGACGACGTTATACCCTAACGCCGAGTGAACAAGAGCTGTTGAATGCTCCGTACCACATTGGGTACTCAACATGAAAAAATTTCATGCCTGTGTTTAAGCTATAATATACTGTTTGAAAAAGCAAGGGAAATTTTAGGAAATATATGAATTGTAAAAATAGCATAAAAATTTATGTATTCCGATTTAAAATGCTGATAATAACTTTTTTAATGGTTTCCATTTCATCAGCCTTACTTTCTGCTATTAAAAGTGTTAATGCAAAAAGTGTCGCATTGTCTATAATAACGCGCCCAAATTTATCATATAACAACCCATTTTTTAATCCTGTATCCTACAGCCAAGATTATATCTAAATTAAAAAAATCTACTGGTTTATCTGAATTAGGAATGTGCATTTTTTGCACATTGCCTATTTCTTGCAATTCTTGAGTTTTAAAAATATTATTGATATGCCGAGAAACGCCAGATCTGTCTATGTCAAACAGTTTCGCTATTTCATTTTTATTTAGCCAAACAGTTTCATTTATATCATCAATCCGAACCTCTACATCATTATAAGATTTGTAAATTATTTTCAAGCTGTCAGCCATATCATCTTTCCTAAAAAATTGATATTTTCAAAATAGAGTGAAACATTCCAAAAATCAATAAAAAAAAGCGCCTCCCAAAGCGCTTTTGAGATAAGCTTGAAAAACAATTTTAAAGAAGAGATAAAATACGGCTTAATTTCATAACCAATTCATCATATTTTTATCACTTAGCGGATTCTTGCCCTTGCCGACACCCAAATGAACATCTGGTTTATAAGCGCCGTGAAAATCTGAACCCGCGGATAAAAGCATCCCCGCCTTATTTGCCAGGTCCAAATAAAATGCCGTTTGTTCGGCAGAATGGTTGCTATGCGCATATTCTAAACCGTCAAAGCCAATTTCTTTCAGCCTAGAAAGTATGGAATCATCTTTTAACACATAAGGATGCGCCAAAAAAGCAAGTCCGCCGGCTTGATGTATGCCCTCAACGGCTTGCTTAACAAAAACTCCATAAGGTTTTCCTTTGAAATTTTTGATAAAGGTATCCGCCTCTTTAAAGTTCTTAAAAAATTTCTGAAAGACCAAATATTGCGCTAAATTGCCACTTCCGATTGTGCCATGACAAAATTCGGCTAAAGCATCATACGAAACAGAAATTTCGCTTTCGTCTTTCATTTTTGAAAGCATAGCGCGCATACGCTCCTCGCGAGATTGCTTTATTTCCTCAAGGATAGGCGATAAAGCGTCCAAATTTTGCATTTTATAACCTAAAATGTGGAAAGATGCTTGTTTTTCATCAAATACGGAAAGTTCTATACCGCGTATAAAAGAAATGCCTTGCTTTTGTGCTTCTAATTCCGCCTCGTTCAAACCTGAAAGCGTATCATGATCCGTTAAAGCCAAGGTCGTTATGCCCTCTTTTTGAGCAAGCCGAACAACTTCTTGGGGCGAAAATGTGCCGTCCGAATAAAAACTATGTGTATGCAAATCTATCATTTTTCTTTAAATCTTTTAAAAATGAGATGTTTTATTTTGAGATAATTTTGTAAAAAAATTATGAATTATTTTTTGTCCTGGACTCTTCGGACTTACGTCCTCAGAGTGACGGTGGAGGTGGTTGTCCTGGACTCTTCGGACTTACGTCCTCAGAGTGACGCTGGAGGGGGACGTCCTGGACTCTTCGGACTTTCTTGCTCATAAGCTCTGCTCTACGAGCATGAAGCGTGTGCAGATAGAGTGATTTTAAGCCCGAAAGTACCGCAGTGTACGTAAAAGGTACATGAGGAAACTTTCGGGCTTAAAATTGCTCTAGGTGCCAGCTATACGCCTTTCAACAGTTTTTTATAACGTAGCCGGTGCGGCTTGCAGGCTTCTTCCCCTAAACGCTTTCGCTTATCTTTTTCATATTCTTCAAAATTGCCTTCAAACCACTCTACATGGCCTTCATCTTCATAGGCTAAAATGTGCGTGGCAAGACGGTCTAGAAACCAGCGATCGTGCGAGGTCACAAGAACACATCCAGGGTAGTTCATAATGCCTTCTTCTAGGGAACGAAGCGTATCAACGTCTAAATCGTTGGTCGGCTCGTCAAGCAAAATCACATTCGCGCCCTTGCGCAACATTTTGGCAAGATGCACGCGGTTGCGCTCGCCACCTGAAAGTTGCCCGACTTTTTTCTGCTGATCAGCACCTTTAAAGTTAAACTGCCCGACATAAGCGCGCGAGGGCATTTGCTTTTTGCCAAGCTCAATAATGTCTAAGCCGTCTGAAATTTCTTCCCAAACATTTTTATTGGGATCAAGCTCGTCACGGGTTTGGTCAACATAGCCCAAGTCCACCGTTTCGCCAATTTTAATCTGCCCCGAATCGGGTTTTTCTTGTCCGGTAATCATCCTAAAAAGCGTGGTTTTGCCCGCGCCGTTCGGGCCGATAATGCCGACAATCGCCCCTTTGGGGATTTTGAAAGATAAATGATCAATCAAAACTCTGTCGCCGTACGCTTTTGTAAGGTTTTCCGCCTCAATAACCAAATCGCCCAAACGCTCAGTCATCGGGATATTGATGTAGGCATGCGTGATTTTATCCTTAACAGCTTGGCTCAAAAGTTCGTCATAAGCATTAATACGCGCCTTAGATTTGGCTTGCCGCGCCTTAGGATTTTTCTTAATCCACGCCAACTCATCGGCTAAAGTCTTTTGCCGCGCGGATTCTTCACGCGCCTCTTGCTCTAAGCGCTTTTGCTTTTGCTCAAGCCATGAAGAGTAATTGCCCTCATACGGAATGCCCTGCCCGCGGTCAAGTTCCAAAATCCAACCCGTGACATTATCCAAGAAATAGCGGTCGTGCGTGACCATAACAACCGTGCCTTTGTACTCTTTCAAATGCTGTTCTAACCATGCCACCGACTCGGCGTCTAAATGGTTGGTCGGCTCGTCTAAAAGCAATAAATCGGGCTTTTGGAGCAAAAGCCGGCAAAGCGCCACACGACGACGCTCGCCACCTGAAAGCTTTGTGACATCGGCATCCGCAGGCGGACACCTTAAAGCATCCATCGCAATTTGAATGGTCCGTTCTAAATCCCAACCGTTGCAAGCGACAATTTTTTCTTGAAGCTCGGCTTGTTTTTCAATAAGCGCGTTCATCTCATCATCAGACATCGGCTCTGCAAAACGCGCGGAAACCTTTTCAAAATCTTGAAGTAAATCGCGCACTTCGCCAAGGCCGTCCATCACATTTTCCATAACCGTTTTATGCGGATCAAGTTTCGGCTCTTGCTCTAAATAGCCGACTTTCACGCCGTCTGCCGCCCATGCCTCGCCGTTAAACTCTTTATCCACACCCGCCATAATCTTTAAGAGCGTTGATTTGCCCGCGCCGTTCACGCCCAAAACACCGATTTTCGCGCCCGGCAAAAAGGAAAGCGTGATGCCCTTAAAAAGCTCTTTACCGCCAGGGAAAACTTTGGTTAAATTCTGCATTACAAAAACATATTGGTAGGAAGGCATTAAACTTTCTCCTTATGAACAAATGATGTCAAATAATCCTTAAAAACCGTTATCTTGCGCCATACGCTCACGCAAAGCCTTTTGATAAGCCGGATCAGCGTGCATTTTATCCATTTTTTTCTGGTAATAGTCAATATATTTTTGGCGCATTTCGGGATCTTTTTGATAAATCAGCGTCGCGTCATAAGGCTTGCGCGGCGTGATGATTTTGCCGTCGGGCATTTTGATTGTGCCGTCGCCGTAAAGCGTCGCACGAAAGATGGACTGTTTATCAAACGCCTGATTGATGGCTTTGCAATCCGCTAATCCGTCACGCATTTTAGAGATAAAAGCTGTTGCCTTATATTCGTTATAAGCTTTCATACCTTCGGCCTGCGCCGCATCAGAAGGCGCTTTAGAAACCATAATCGCGCGCGCTAAAAGCTCAAAAGAATCGTACTTTGAGGCATTGCAAGCCAAACCTTGCCCCGCCACCGCGCCTAAGGATTGAACTTCTTCTACATAACTCACATCTTTCGCTGTCGCATTAAAAGCAAACAACAAGAACGCAAATAAAACCGATTTTTTCATCACTTCTCCTCTTTTGAATGAAGTGTTATTATACTTTAAAGTTTAGAAATTGCAAGCGTTGTTAAAAAAATTAAAAAAAATTTAAAATAATTGTTGACATTAGAATAATTTTAACGTAAGTTGCACTTAAATGAAATTTAAAGGTAATGAAAAATGAAGTGTTTTAGCTCCTTAAAATCAAAGAAATCGCGCGATAAAGACTGCAAAGTCGTTCGCCGTAAAGGTCGGGTTTATGTTATTAATAAGAAAAACCCGAAAATGAAAGCTCGTCAGGGCTAATTATTTTTATGTCATCCCCAACCTACTAGCAAAAGCTCACTTTCGTGGGCTTTTGCTTTTTTTATCCAATTAGCCCTTGGGCATATTCCGATGCCTTAAATGTGTCTAAATCTTCCGTTTGCTCGCCAACACCCACATAATAAACCGGTGTTGGACACTCTGCCGCAAGGGCTGCCAAAATGCCCCCTTTCGCCGAGCCATCCAATTTGGTAACAATCAGCCCATCCACAGAAATGATTTTTTTGAAAACTTCAACCTGCGAAACAGCATTTTGCCCCGTGGTCGCGTCTAAGGTGAGCCATGTATAATGTGGCGCGTCAGGCAAAACCTTTTGAATAACGCGCACAATTTTTTGAAGCTCGTCCATCAGGTTGCTTTTGTTTTGCAACCGACCGGCCGTGTCAATAAAGACAACATCATCTTTTTTTTCTAGGGCTAGCTTTAAACCGTCAAAGCAAAGTCCGGCGCTATCGCACGCCATCGCGCCCGTAAAAATGCGCGCACCGCTTTTTGCCGCCCATATTTCAAGTTGCTCCTTTGCCGCGGCACGAAACGTATCTGCCGCAATAAACGATACTTGCTTGCCTTGCGCGCTTAATTTTGCCGAAAGTTTGCCTATTGTTGTCGTTTTGCCCGCACCATTCACGCCAACCATTAACACCACGCAAGGTTTTTGCGCGGGTAGATGAAAAGTGGCTTCCAAAGGCTTTAAAATGTTTGTTAAATCTTCACAAAGCGCCTTTTTAACCTCAGGCATTGTGACTTCTTTATCAAAGCGTCTGTTCTTAAAAGAATCTATTAGACGCGCCGAGGCTTTGACACCCATATCGGCGCTAATAAGCGCTTCTTCTAGTTCTTCAAGCATATTTGTATCAAGCTTTTTACGCATCAGAACATCGGCAACATTCTGCCCGATTTTGCTTGAAGACTTTTTAAGCCCTTGGCTTAGCTTTTGAAAAAAATGAACCATGATTTTATTCCTTTCTCATCTGGCGCAAAATTTTGGCACGACGGCGACGTTCTTCCATTTGAATCTGAGGCAAAGCCGCCGCAGGTGTTCCGGGGCGTTCTGAATAAGGGAACACATGCAACTTATCAATACCCGCCTCGTCAACCAAGCGGCAAGTGTTTTGAAACGCCTCTTGTGTTTCAGTCGGGAAGCCGCAAATGAAATCTGCGCCAAAGGTTGCCTCTGGCCTTACGCTTCTAATTTTGTTGCAAAGATTAATCACATCCGCGCGGTTGTGCCTGCGGCGCATTAACCTTAAAACATCGTCATCGCCCGACTGCACCGATAAATGAAAATGCGGATAAATGTTTGGATAACGCCCGATAAGCGCCACAAATTCATCATCTACCGCCGCCGGATCTAATGAACCAAACTGCAACGAAGGCAAGTCTGGAATTTGCGCCAAAATGCGCGCCACCAAGCCACTCAAAGACGGCTTGTATGAACACGCGTCAACGCCTGTTAAGCAAATTTGTTCAAAGCCTTGCTCTAAAAGCGTGCGAATCTGCTTTATAATATCTTCTTCAGGGACACAACGATTTTTTCCACGCGCAAACGGCACAATACAGTATGCGCACCGATGATTGCACCCTTGCTGTATCTGAACATAAGCGCGCTCGCGCCCCTCAAAACCCGTGATGATATAAGGATCAAAGCCGTCATAATCAAAAATGTTGCCAACAATATCCTTTTGTTGGGGCGGATTTTTAATGTATTTTTCAATCAAAGACTTTTCTTTGTTGCCTAAAATGAGGTCAACTTCTTCCATTTGCGCAAATTTGGCGGCATTAACCTGCGCCGCGCAACCCGTAACTACAATTTTGGCATCGGGGTTTTCTTTACGCAATTTACGAATTGTCTGCCGGCATTGACGTTCTGCTTCTGCCGTCACAGCGCAGGTATTGACAACAATCAAACCATCAACATCTTTCAATTTTTCTTTCAAAATTTCAGATTCAAAGCTATTGATGCGGCATCCGAACGTTACAACTTCTACCATTTTTCCTCCAAGGGCACTATAAAGCATTTTTTTTTGTTTGCAAATCAAATTTATTGATTTATGATTTATCTGTTTTTCTTAAAAAAATAAGCAGGCTTGCGATGTATCAAAAATTTTTGTATTTTATTGTCACTTTTATGTTAAGCGGCAAAGCACCCAAAGCGCCCGGGACGATGGGTTCTCTTGCCACTTTGCCACTTTCTTTTATTTTGGCATATTTTTTCGGGCGAAGCGGCATTTTATATGGCACGGCAATTGTTTTTGTGTTGGGCGTTTTAACGGTTGCCGCTTTCACGAAAAATAGGGCCGAAAAAGATCCCGGCTATATTGTGATTGATGAAACAGCTGGTCAGCTGATGACTTTTGTGTTGGTCGCACCCAAGCTTGAAGGGCAAATTTCTTTTGGCGCTTTAGCGGTTTATTTGTTCGGCTTTATTTTGTTCCGCCTGTTTGATATTTTGAAATTTGGCCCTGTCCAATGGGCTGATACCAAGCTCAAAAACGCTTTCGGCGTTATGCTTGATGATGTTTTTGCCGGCATTTTTGCCGCAATTGTTTTGATGCTTGTGGCGTCTTACCTCGGTTATTAAAAAAACCTCCCTGTTACGAGAGGCTTTGAAGTGGTAGGCGCGCAGGGATTTGAACCCTGGACCCACTGATTAAGAGTCAGTTGCTCTAGCCAACTGAGCTACGCACCCATAAATCTGAACGGACTATAACACGCAATTTTTATTTTGCAACAGTTTTTTTAAAAATTTTAAACTTATTCCCCCGCCTGTATGTTTTTGTTGCATCTTCTGAAAAATAATATAATATTTTATAAAACTTTATTTTACGGAGGTTACTATGAAATCAAAAATCACTCAAAATCAAAAGCCCTTGAAGCAAGAAAAGCCTAAAGCGCCTAAACAGAAAAAATCGTTTTTTTCTAATTTTAAAATGAAATTGCGTTACAAAATTTTATCAGTGATTGTGATTTTGTTGGCTGTGGCATATTACTGCACACCGTCTTTGGAATGTATTGTTAAAAACCTTGTACATCAATATGGTTCTCAATTTTTGGGGACAGAAGTTAGCCTTGAAGGGTTTGAATTTTCGCCTTTCTCAGGTAAAGCCGCCCTCAAAGGTTTGCGTATTGCCAACCCGAAAGGCTACAAAGCGCCTGATTTGTTCTATTTGGGCGAAATTCGCGTGGGTGTTGATGTTAAAAGTTTGCTTTCAGACACCATTGTCATTAAGTCTATAAACATTTCTAAGCCAGAATTTACTTATGAAATGCTCTCGTTTACCAAGAACAATGTTTCAGATTTGCTAAATCATCTTCAAGCACAATCGGGTTCTTCAGAATCAACACCTGCTCCAACCAAAGCGCCTGAAAAAGAATCAGCTGAATCTTCTTCTGGCAAAAAAGTGATTATTAAAAGCTTGGTTATAGACGATGGTTCGCTTTCCGCTATGGCTGGTTTTGCCAATATGAAAAAGGCTTTGACGCTCCCATTGCCTTCAATTCAGCTCAGTAACATTGGCGAAGAAAACAACGGCGCCTCGGTTATGGAAACAATTTCAACTGTTCTTCACGAGGTGTTGAATACTGTTTCTCAAACGGCTCTCAATGCTTTGGGCGGCGTGAAAGATTTTGGCAAGGATGCGCTTGAAAATGTTAAGGGCGCGGCTGACGGCTTAAAAGATTCGGCTCAAGAATCTGCCAAAGGCTTTTTCAAAGGCTTGTTTAACTAGATGAGTTTTAATCTAAAATTCGGGTTGAAAGCTAAACTTTCAACCCGTTTTTTTATTCCGCGCGCCAAATCGGCGAAGTCGGTACATCTGACAAAGTCGTTTGACCGATTTGTGTCGGGTGGTAAGTGTTGCCCATATACTCAAGCTCAGCGGATGTGTTTTGGACATCAAGATTAGCACCAGCGCTTTCTTTTTGAATAATCGCCGTTGCGGGCTTATCCGTTGTACCGTTCAAAATAATCTCAACCATTGGCGTTGCTGTAAGCGTGCTTGTTTTTGTATCTAAGGTGCTCCCTTCGCCTAATTTAATGCCACACTTGTCATTTTCATTTTTATAGAAAACAGTTCCATTAGAATCTACTTCTATAATCATTTGAGAATTTATAAGCTCAGGAAAACTTGTATTAATCGCCTGTGATAAAGTCTTAATGTGAATTTCAGAATTCTTGGCAATAATACTTTCCTGCTGTGTTAAAACATCTGATGAATTTGAAGGACTGATTAGCTCCACTTTTGCATTTTCAAATACTAATTGACCTCCATTAAAAATAGGATGTCTGACATCATTTTTGACTTCAATTTTAAGGTTACCTCTAACAGTTAATGTATTACCACTTATTTGACACAAATAACGCCAATGCTCAACCGTATCTGTATTACTGTTTTCATCTAAAATGGAAACATCTTCAAAGGTACTTGCACCATTTATAAAAATAAAGTTTACAGCTTCAGAAGTAGCAATCTGCCGATGAATGTTCAGATTTTGCAACTTTGAACCCTCAGCAAGGGTTAAATTGGTTTCTGCGGTATTAAGCGTATGTCCATTGCCGTCAAGGGTGGTATTTGCGGCAAGGGTTATGCCTTGGTTTGGTGATAATGTGATGTCGTTTTTCATGCTCACAACTTTGCATTTGCCGGAGCTTGCAAGGCTTGAAAGAGTATCATAATCCCAAGCCAAACAAGGTGTTTGGCAAAGGGTGTAACTTTTATCGCCTTTGCAGGTGGCAATATCAGCGCACCAATCTGATTTGTCTGATTGCGTAAACCCAAGCGATTCGCAACTGTATTGAACACATTTTTTATATGATTGGTCATAAGGGCAAAGAATATAACCATTTTTATCACATTTTGGATTATCTTCTTTAGAATAATTTAATTCTTCACATGTCGGTTGCCTTTCACAATTCAGCGCCACCGCCTGACTTGAAAATAAAATTGCTATCAAAAATAAAATGTACTTCATTCTTTCCTCCTTAATTACAAAGTCCCCCATCCGAATCGTCATTCCCAAAACACCCCAAACGTCATGCTGAACGCCCAAAATGTCATGCTGAACTTGTTTCAGCATCTCTTTTTATAAGATCCTGAAACGAGTTCAGGATGACGATTCAGAAGGATTTTCCCTTTCTCAAAAAAAGGTACGTTTAAATGTTCATTTCATCAAGCGAGAAAATATTTGTAAAAACAATGCATTATTTGCTTGACAAAATGCGCATTTAAAGGTACGTTTTTTTGCACACGTTTTGCTGATAAGTTATTGATTTTCTTGTTTTTTTATCATTCCGGACTTGTTTCGGAATCTCATCAAAGAGATGCTGAAACAGTCTTGCTCGTAAGCTTTGCGTTTAGCGCAAAACTAACTCGCTTCGGTCACCGCTCAGTAACGCTTGCATTGGCGCCTGCCGGCGCCTCGCAAGCTAACAATCGCGTGATGTCGCCTAAAAAACAACAATTACTTTTGTTGTTTTTATAGGCTCTACAGCATGACAATTCGGAAAGGTTGGTTATTCTGGACTCTTCGGACTTTCGTCCTCAGAGTGACATTATGAGAGGGTCACCGCTCAGTAACGCTTGCGAGGTGCTTAAAAAGCTATTGAAATATAATGAAATATTATTTGTCTTGCATGAGGCCCTTTGGTTTTTTAACATATCCTTATCAACGAAAGCAAAAGGAGAAATGTTATGTGCGGAATTGTCGGATATGTTGGAAATAATGCCGTCAAAGACGTGTTGCTTGAGGGGCTTCAACGCTTAGAATATCGCGGTTACGATTCATCTGGTATGGCTTTTGTTGGCGCACATCAAACGCAAGTTTATCGCGCATGCGGCAAGCTTGATAATCTGCGCAAGATTTTAGAAAATGCCCATACTGAAAGCTCTTTTCAAGGCATTGGACATATTCGCTGGGCCACACATGGCGCCGCCACCGAATCTAATGCGCATCCGCACCGCTCCACAGACGGTAAAATATCTTTGGTTCATAACGGTATTATTGAAAATTATCAGGCCCTTAAAGAAGAGCTTCAAGCTCAAGGGTTTTGTTTTCAATCACAAACTGATACTGAAACCGCCGTTTATTTGATTGAGCGCGAATATCAAAAATATCAATCTCTTGAAAAGGCTGTTATTGCCGCAGTTCAATACTTAAAAGGGGCTTTTGCTTTTTGTATTATGCATCAGGACGAGCCGGATAAAATTATTGCTGTGCGCAAAAACGCGCCTTTGGTGATTGGGTTGGGGAAAAATGGCAATATGGTCGCAAGCGATATTCCGGCTTTAATTGGCTTTGTTGATCGGATTGTTTATCTTCAGGATAATGAATTTGCCGTTTTGCACCAAAAAGATGTTTCGTTTTATGATTTTGATGGTCACTCTCTTTTGAAAAGCCCCGAACCCTTGGCTTTAGAGGCCGAGCAAATCAGCAAGGGACATTATGCGCATTATATGCTCAAAGAAATACACGAACAACCAGATATTTTGCGCCGCCTTTTGTCTTTTTATATGCCTGATGGGCAAAATATATGCCTCAACGGCATTGACGCCAAAAAGATGCTGCGCAATATTGAGCAAATTGAAATTGTGGCTTGCGGAACATCTTATAACGCCGGCTTAGCCGCTAAAAATGTGATTGAAAAATTAACCGATATTCCTGTACGCGTTGAAGCCGCTAGCGAATATATTTATCAAAAACAATTAACCAATGCTCAAACTTTGGTGTTGGGCATTTCGCAATCAGGAGAAACGGCAGATACCATTACAGCCTTAAAGCAGGCACGTCTTAAAAATGCTCAAATTTTGGTGCTGACAAATCGGGAAGATTCTTCCATTGTACAATGCGCCGATGCTATTCTTCCCTTAAAAGCTGGCATAGAAGTGAGCGTGGCGGCCACAAAATCATATACAGCGCAATTGGTGGTTTTGTATTTGTTTGCTTTTAAATTGGCGGAAGTTTTGGGTGTTGCCAACGCCGAAACAAACTATCTTAAACATGCGCTTTTTGAATTGCCTGTGCAAATGGAACAAGTTTTATCTGCCGAAAAAGCGCTTGAAGAAGTTTCAGCGTTATACGCTTCTTATTCTGATTTTGTTTTTATCGGGCGAGGCATTTCGTATGCGGGCGTCTTGGAAGGCGCGCTTAAGCTTAAAGAAATTAGCTACATCAACGCTAACGCTTACATGGCCGGCGAATTAAAGCATGGCCCCATTGCCCTGATTGATGAAAATATGCCTTGTGTCGCTATTTTAATTAAAAATTCGTCCACTTTTGATAAAATCATCTCAAATTGTGAAGAAATTAAGGCACGCCACGGCAAGCTTATCGGACTGGTGAGCGATGAAACATATCAAAATAAGCTGTTTGACAACCTCATCCGAATACCAAATGTGTGCGAAGAACTCTCGCCTTTGCTAACCGCGCCCGTTTTGCAACTTTTGGCTTATCATATAGCCTTAAAACTCGGTCGCGAAGTAGATAAGCCGCGTAATTTGGCTAAATCCGTCACTGTGGAATAAATTAATGTAATTTTTTTTCAAGAATCCATACCGGTAAGCCAAACAAATATATAATTGTTCTTTCTTTGCCAACCAAAACAGTTATGCATTTGATACCTAATATTCTGTATTTGCGTTTTTCATGCCAAGCAAATTTTTCTTGTTGAATATCTTCATAAGGCGTTTTAATTTTACGGGAATATAAAAAATAACTTTCATAAGTTCTTGCCGCTAAAACTTCATTCTTTTTCTTAATATCTATATCACCTTTTGTTATCGCTGTTAAATTATATCTATAATGGTAATAAACACCCGTTACCCAAACGCCTTTACCTAAACTTTCCATAGTTTTCATTGTAAAATAGGTATCTTCAAACCTTACACCTTCTCGGAAAAATAAATTATTTTTAATAAGTTTTTCACGATTATAAATTTTGTTCCACACTGGAATACGAAATTTATCTAATTTTTCTTTAAGCGTTAGGGCAATACTTGTTTCTGGATATTCATAAATCCATGTTACTTTTCCTTCAGGACCGTACCAATAGATACCGCAACACGCAATATCCGCCTTTTGCGCTGTGGCGGCCTGATATAATTTTTCTAAAAACGCCGGATCAATCCAATCATCCGAATCTACAAAAGATATAAATTCGCCTTGAGCCTCATTAATCCCTACATTACGCGCCGCAGAAAGCCCTTTGTTTTCTTGCGTTATAACTTTAATGCGTTTATCTTTTTGAGCGTATTGCTCTAAAATTTCAGCTGATTTATCTGTGGAACCATCATTTATGGCAATAATTTCAATATTTTGAAGTGTTTGATTGACGATACTGTCTAAACAATCCGCCAAAAAAAGCGCCACATTATATACCGGAACAATAACAGAAACCGAAATATTGTTTTTATTCATAAAACTCTCCTTACTAAAAAACCACCTTCCCTAAGGTGGTCGGAGAGTTCATCAATCATATTGCACAAAATGATTCTTATGGCCTTTAAAGCCGTAAAGCTTCTGTTGTATGCGCCAAAAGCTCCCCGACCAAAAAAGCAAAAACAATTTTAATCGGGGATATATTTATTGCATGGTCTAAACAACCTGCAACTTAACGATGTTATACCCTAACACCGTGTGCAATAAGGCCGATGAAAGCCCCGTACCTCCTTGAGGTACTAAATATGGCAAAACCATATCTGGACAAATTATAAATTAAGATTTTTAAAAAGCAAATAAAATTTTAAGCTTGTAATGATATTCGGATTTAAATTTTTCTTGACTATTTATTAAATTAAAATATAATTTCTTTGTTTTAAAGTAACTTTCAAAGGACAACTTTTATGACTACAAAATCTCCAAAAAAAGCTAAACAGGCCGTTTCTTCTAAGGCCACGAAAATTGTTTCGGCAAAGGCTAAAACGCCTGCTAAAAAAGTTAAGAAGCCGATTGCTAAAGCTCCGGTCGCCCCTCAGAAAAAAGTGGCGGCTCCTCAAAAAAAGAAAATAAATAAAAAAGCCCCTGTTGCTCAAGTGCAAGTTTCTGCCGCGCATAAAACTGTTTCTGTTGCAAGTAAGCCAAAATCGCAAAATAAGGCGCCTGCTTGCAAGAAATGTTTTGTCGCGACTTTGTTGCTTTGCTTTTTCTTAGGCACGCTCGGCGCACATCGTTTCTATACAGGGCATACGTTGACGGCGGTCTTAATGCTGTTGTTGACGTTATCATGCTACGGCGTTATTATCAGTGCTGTTTGGACGCTGGTTGATTTTGTTACAATCGCTTGTGGTCAATTTAAAACAGCTCAAGGCGAGCAGATTACTTATGATAAGTAATTTTATGACTTATGCTAAACGCCTGTTTTGAAAACAGGCGTTTTTTTTTATAAAAAAATAGAATTAAGATTTCTTGTAAAAAAATATTGACAAGCATATCTAAGTAAGGTTATAAGCTTTCATAAATATCGGCTTTGTCGGTATGAACGTTAAAGCAACGTGCTTGACAGGTTTTGTTATTTTGAATAACAAGGATTAAAGTAAAAGTTTGAGGATTTAGATAAAGAATCTATTTTTACTGGATCCTTCGCGAATGCCCCTTTGGGGCAAAGCTCAGGATGACAATTTGCATAGCGCGGAGCGCTTGACGGTTTTCTCTAAATGTATTATTATGGAACATCTTAGATATGGAGAGGTGGCAGAGCGGTTTAATGCAGCGGTCTTGAAAACCGTCGTAGGCGCGAGTCTACCGGGAGTTCGAATCTCCCCCTCTCCGCCATTTCAGAGGAAAGGCGTATAATGGACGCCTAATCGTTTAAAAATAGGTTTGGAAATTCACGTACCACCACGGTCTAACTTGTTAGGGTTGCCTTTTTAGGCAACCCTAACTCGTTTCGGTCACTTGCTTTGTAAAACCTGTTGCGGTCGCTATCGCTCCCTTGCAGTTTTAACAAAGCTACGCCGCTTGTGGTAAAAACAACCCGTTAGGGTTGTTTTTATCCTCGCGCGCTAAAATTCCCAAACCTATTTTTAAACTTCTATTCGTCTCATTATCCGCCTTTCTATGAGCTATGAGAATACCCGAAAAGGGAGTTTGACTACAAGCGAAAGCGAGACGGCGTATCGCGGTCGGCGTAGCCGATGAGCGCAGTGAACGGAGCGTAGCGGAGTAATCTCCCCCCCCCCTTTTTTTCCGCCATCTTGCAAACTATGAGGGAATTGTTTGTCTTTTTAAAAATTTATAAAAAGTTGAATAATCCACGTGCAATAATTTTGCAATTTGGGTTTTGCGGACATTTTCTTGAAGCAATTTTTTTATAAAATCTTCTTTTCCGCCAAGTTTTGTGATTTTATTTCGGCTTCCCTTTTTTCTGCCTATATGTTTGCCCTCGGCGCGTAATTTGGCAAGTGAATTTTTTGTTCGCTCCGATATGAGCGAGCGCTCAATCTCTGCTGCCATAGAAAGCGCAAAAGCCAACACCTTGCTTTGTATGTCCGAACCTAATCTGTAATTGTCCTTTATGGTCCAAACCTGACACCCCATATTCATGCAATGATGTAAAATGCTCATTACTTCCATGAGATTTCTGCCTAAACGAGAAAGCTCGGTACTGATGATAACATCGCCTTTTTTCAATTTTTTAATCAGCTGACCAAACTTCCGTTCTTTTAAGTCTTTTTGAGAAGAAATTGTTTCTTCAAGCCAGCTATCCACATAAATACGATTTTTCCTAGCGAAATTTTTAATTTCAAATCTCTGATTATCGTTGTTCTGTTTTTCCGTGCTGGTTCTTATGTATGCGTAAATCATTCACAATCCTTTCTTTGGTTTTAAAGGACTGTATTATAACACTTTTTTATATGATTGAAAACAAAGGAACGTCAAAAATCAATCTATCTGAAAGCTCTATAAATGTCAATATCCTTTATTTAAAAACATTGATTTTTAACGTTCCTTTTTTGACAATGTTTTTTAAAAAAGAACGCTCTAAATTCTAACTTTATAAAGGAAACTGATATGAACAAAACATTATTGTTAGCAAGCGTTGCAACGGCTTTATTTGCTATTAGCGCCAATGCAACAGATTTTAACCCTTATGTCTCAGCGAAAGCTGCTTGGCTTAAAACGCAAGATAACGTTAAAACGCACATTCTTTACACAAAAGCAAACGGCAAAGATAAAGCTGCCGGAAAATATGATGAAGATCATAAAGATTCGGTCTGGGGCTTGCGTTTAGCCGCTGGTGCGTCAACACCCGTGAAATATGGTAAATTAAGAACGGAATTGGAATTTGGTTGGAATGATGATGCGAAAGATTCTCATAATAGCTTTTTCCAATCAACGAGCAATCCCTATAACTACAAGCTTGAAAATAAGCTTTCAGTATATGCAACCATGATTAATGTTTATTATGACATTGATACAGGTACAAAGTTCACACCGTATGTTGGCGCTGGTTTAGGTATTGCTCATTTGAAGAACAAGCTAAACGTTACAGCAACAACACCGAAAGTTCCTTTCCCAATAAACGTAAGTGACACTGAAGAAGAAAACCACTTTGCCTGGAACATCGGTCTTGGTATGAACTATGCTTTAACCGACAATATTTCACTTGATTTAGGTTACAGATATACCAACTACGGCCGTATACAAAAGGCAAGATCTATGTCTATGGCCGCACTTGTCCCCGGAACGGGCACATTAGGCGCTATTGGTAAGGTAAAAGTGGAATCGCACGAGGCTTTGCTTGGTGTTCGTTACGCTTTCTAAGCCTAATTAATTATTAATAAAAGTTTTTTTCATGGAGAGGGTGCATAATTTCTTATGCACCCTTTTTTACTCCCGTTAACCGTCATTCGCGAAGCATCCAGGATAACCCTCTCATCGTCACTCTGACGACCGTAGGGAGGAAGAGTCCAGGACAAACAACCTTTCCAAATTGTCATGCTGAACACCCCGTCCGTCATGCTGTGGAGCCTATAAAAACAACAAAAGTAATTGTTGTTTTTTAG
>CANPYS010000014.1 GCA_947588655.1 uncultured Alphaproteobacteria bacterium
TTACCACACCAAGAAGATTTCTCAGACTTTGTAAAACCAAGCTTTGCACAATCAAATTCCGCGCATTTTTTATAGGAAAAATCAAAAGGACAAAGAATATAGCCGTCATCGGCGCATGTAGGGTCGTTTTCTTGCTTATAGCCTAAATCAGCGCAACTTGGTTGCTTGACACACTCCAAAGCCACCGCTTGCCCTGAAAATAAAACCATCATCAAAAATAAAACGTACTTCATTCCTTGCTCCTTAATTACAAAGTCCTCCCATCCGAATCGTCATCCCGAATCTCCTCCAAAAGTCATGCTGAACTTGTTTCAGCATCTCATTTATAAGATCCCGAAACGAGTTTGGGATAACGTTTCAGAGAGTTTTTCCCTTTCTCAAAAAAAGGTACGTTTAAATGCGCGTTTCATCAAGAAAATAACCTTTTGAAATATCTCAAAAAATTTTCCTTGACAAATTGCACATTTTAAGGTACCTTTTTTTGCACACGTTTTGAAGATAAGTTATTGATTTTAATGGCAATGTTTGCGTCATTCTGAAACCCCTTTAGGGGTTGAAGAATCCAGGACAAACGAATCAAATTGTCATGCTGAACGCCCCAAAAGTCATGCTGAACTTGTTTCAGCATCTCTTTATGAGATCCCGAAACGTTCTTGCTCGTAAGTTCTGCTCTGCGAGCAATCGCTAACTCGCTTCGGTCACCGCTCTGTAACGCTTGCTTTGGCGTTTGTCATCGCCAAAGCAAGCTAACACTCGCGTTATTTCGCTTTCAAAACACCAATTACTTTTGGTGTTTTGAAACCTCTACGTCATTTCTCAGACTTTGTGTAACCCATTTTTTCACAATCAGGCTGTAAACATTTTTTATAGGAAAAGTCAAACGGACATAAGATATAGCCGTCATCGGCACATTGTGGATCATTATCTTTGGAATAATTTAATTCCTCACAGGTTGGTTGCTTTTCACAATTCAGCGCCACCGCCTGACTTGAAAATAAAATTGCTATTAAAAATAAAACATACTTCATTGTCTTTATCCTTTCGCCCAAATTCTTCCGAATCGTCATCCTGAAACGACCCCAAATGTCATGCTGAACTTGTTTCAGCATCCCCTCCAAATCGTCACCCCGAATCGCCCCAAATGTCATGCTGAACTTGTTTCAGCATCTCTTTTATGATCTCCCAAAACGAGTTTGGAATGACGTTTGAGAATCTCTCTCAAAAAAACGTACGTTTAAATACGCATTTTTTTGAAAAAATAAGATATTGGAAAAAAGGATATTTTTCCCTTGACATTTTATAAATTTAAACATACTTTTCTTATGTCTATTTTGAAAGTAAAGTGTTAAAATTATTAGTTACTCAAGTAAAGGCGGAGAGTGGTAACACTCTCCGCCTGTACGTTTCATCACGACGAATCTCAAGCGAAAAACCCAAAACTAAAAACTTTATCCAGTCTTAATCACTTTTGTAAATGATAAAGATCTTGGAAAAAGTAATTAGGGCTTGTTTGAAACACTTGGGCAAGTTTTAAGAGCATATCAGGATAAATTTCTGTTTGACCATACTCATAATTTTTGTATTCATCAACAGGCAATTCCAAAAGCTCTGCGGCTGTATCTAAATCTAGATAAAGTTCTTCCCTGCGGCGCATAATACGTGTCCCAATTAACAAACGACGCATCAGCTCAGAAACAACATTTTCTTGTTTTTCAATTTCTATTTTTTCATTTTCGTTTTTCATTTCTTTTTCTATTTTTTTATTTTCGTTTTTCATATCAAATTCCTTTTCATTATGGATATTTATTATACAAATGTTCTTTTTTAGAAAAACACTAATTATAATTGCACATTTTTAAACCAAATGTCAATATAAAAATATAACTAATGGTGTGTTTTTTCTAATTTTATAAAAATTTAAAAACCAAAAAGAGAAGGATAAGAAAAAACAATTAACTGTAAAATCAACAACTTATTATCTAAATATACACAAAAAAAAGGTACCTTTAAATGTGCATTTTGTCAAGCAAATAATGCATTGTTTTTACAAATATTTTCTCGCTTGATGAAATGAACATTTAAACGTACGTTTTTTTGAGAAATGTGTATAGCGGCACATCTAAAGCCGTTTCTTCAAGTTCGGAAAATTCACGTACGTCTATGTACGCTCAAATTTTCCTCACTTTTGAAACGACTTTATCTGCACCACTCTCCACATTTCTTTGGCTAGAACAAGAGAGGAAAAAAATTCCCTCAAACGTCACTCTGAGGACTTTAGTCCGAAGAGTCCAGGACAACAAATTAGCTAATTTGTTGTCCTGGACTCTTCGCTGGCGCTCAGAGTGACAATGACGGCGGAAATAGTGACGAACAAGGAGTAAAAAATGAAGTATGTTTTATTTTTAATAGCAATTTTGTTTTCAAATCAGGCGCTGGCGTTGGATTGTAGCAAGCAACCAACCTGTGAAGAATTAAATTATTCCAAAGAAGAAAATCCAAAGTGTGCTGATAATGGTTATATTCTTTGCCCTTATGATCAAACATATAAAAAATGCGTTCAGTATAGTTGCGAGTCGCTCGGCTTTACACAATCGGATAAATCCGCTTGGTGTTCAGAAATTATTACTTGTCCGCAAAATTCTGTTTATACGGCTTGCAACTGTCTTAAGCCGCGTTGCAACATCGGTGATGTGTTTTATGCGGATGGCTCGTGCGGGGATGTCAAAGATTATACCGCAGATAAAGTGCCTGTTGGTGTCGTTTATGATACAAACTGTGCCGGTGGTGGCAAAGCTATTAATTTGAAAGATTTAACTACAAATAACAACTACCTTTTTGATCCCGCAAAACCATACACGAATACAAGATCTACCTTTTATTTTGGTCTTAGCCAGACAAATATTCCAGATTTACAAAATTATTGGTCACAAGAAATGCTTTCAAACGCTTTAAAATCCCATAGCGCAGGATTGTTTGATGGTTTTGAGAACACGCAAATTCTTTTAAAATCAGTTTCTGCAAATCCGGCTTGCACAACTTATACATCGGGAAGCGCAGAATATAATCAATATTGTGCGCCGACTGTTGCTCAAGCCGCACATCAATTTTATCCACCTGATGTTCGCCAAAATGACCCTATTTTTGGTGCCGGTAAATGGTATGTGCCTTCTATTGCTGAATTGGAAGAACTTTTTGGTAGAAGTTTTGATAAAGACGAATCTCCTGAAGGATATAACAAACCCTTAATTGATGCCACGCTTAAAGCCTTAAAGGAAAAAGGAATCGCCGATCCTTTAACCCCCGCTTGGTATTGGTCTTCTTCGGAATGTACTGAGTTCAGTATGTGGGCACTGAATTGGGGCGCTGGTAAAGTTGTTGGTTACAGACGAAGCGATGATCATACTCATTTGCGCTTAAGTATATCTTTTTAATTTGTCTTTATACATAAAATTTCCCCTAAGGCAAAAAAAATACCCTTATGAACTGTCCAACTTTCGGGGCACAGTTCAACGGGAGTTTTTTTAAGGGTCTTGCTCCGTAAGCTTTGCGTTAATCGCAAAGCTAACTACGCTTCGGGCAAAGAATTTCCATGCTCGCTGTGGTCGTTGTCACTTCCCTTGCTCGCTGGAAGTTCTATCCACCAAAACGAAAATCCCTCCGTTGGGAGGGATTTTCGTTTTGGTGCTCTGAAGAGGACTTGAACCTCCACGGGAAACCTCCCATAAGTACCTGAAACTTACGCGTCTACCAATTCCGCCATCAGAGCATTGCTCTTTTCTTAAAAAAAAATTGCGTTCTTGTCAAGCCTTTCTTTTAAAAAATTCCGTAAGCATACATCAGCAAAGCCATGCCCAAAATCACGCGGTACACCACAAAAGGCAAATAACTCCACCGTTGCAACCATTTTAACATCAAAAAGATAACCGCAAATGAAAAAATAAACGAATAAAATGCCGCGTCTGCCGCTAACAAAATTTGTGCCGTATCGCCGCGGCAAAATAAGCGCCACCCCTCTAAAACACCGGCGGCAAAAATGGTGGGCATGGAAAGCAACATTGAGAATTTGGCGGCTTCCGCTCTGCTCACACCCAAAAAGCGCGCCATGGTTATGGTAATGCCCGAGCGGCTTGTGCCGGGAATGAGCGCCAAACATTGCGCGCAACCGATGAAAAACGCGTCTAAAACGTTGAGCTGTTTCATATTTCTTTTGTTTTGCCCATATTTATCCGCTGCCCATAACAATAAGCCGTAAAGCAAAATCGTCCAACCAATCAATTTTGGATTTCTGAAACTTTCCATGCCATAATTGCGCAGGAAAAAACCAATCAAAAGCGCCGGCAAAGATGCCACCAGCAATAAATATGCCAAACGATTGCCGGCATTTTTGAAATTCGGCAAAAAGTATTTTTGCCAAAGCCCTTTGAACATTTCGGCAATTGTTTTATGAAAATAAATCAGCACCGCTACAAGCGAGCCGATATGCAAGGCAATGTCCACCCCAATCCCTTGGTCGGCAAACGCGCCGAATTTGCCAAACAAAATGAGATGCCCCGACGAACTGACCGGCAAAAATTCCGTTAAACCTTGAATCAGACCTAAACTGATAAGTTGTGCGGTTGTCATTATTCTTTTTCCTCATCTTGATAAATTTTACAATTTTGCGCATTCACTTCCAACAAAGCATGCGGGCGGAAGCGGACGTTGTTATCTGAGGCGCCCCAATGCAAATGCGGTCCCGTGACACGCCCCGTTTTGCCAACAAGCCCAATCACTTGCCCTTTTTTGACCGCATCGCCCTTTTGCACTTTTGTTTCTTTCAAATGCGCGTAAATGGTTTGCAAACCGCCGCCGTGGTCAATGATAATGACATTGCCCGAATAAAAATAATCGCCACCGCTTAAAAGCACCTTGCCATCGCCGGCGGCTTTGACGGGCGTTCCTTCGGGCGCGGCAATATCCGTGCCACTATGCGGGCTTTTGGGCGTGCCGTTAAAAATGCGCTGATTCCCAAAATGTCCGCTAATCACGCCGTCTACAGGCAAAATAAATCCGTTTTGCCAGCCTTTGGCATAAACATCAAAACTTTTCAAAGCTGTGCCGACATCTTTTTGCTCGCGCTTAATTTCCGCTTCATCGGCGGCAAGCGGCGTGACTTTGCGTTGCGGAACGCCTTTAATGCTTTGAATATCCCATTTTGTGGGTGCAACATCTAAATGAAAAGTCTTTTCTTCAGCATTATTAAAAACCACCTTTAAATCCATCGCTTTTGCATCGCGCGGAAAAGCCAACCATGTGCCACCGTCTGTGAAGGTATATTCTCTGCCTTCTGCAAATGCCTTTGTGGCGGTGGTGGATTTAAGGCGCACAAGCTCGCCCTCCGCCAGTTTGCCGCAAATTTCAATTTCAGCGGCTTGCGCCGTGTTGAAAGCTAAAAAACTAATCATCAAACAAATCAAACTGTTGCGCATCTCGCGTCTCCACGACTTTTGTTTTGACAATGCCATCGGTAAAGCGTACATTCAGCTCGCCACTACGCGTGGCTTGACTTGACGTATAAAGCGTTTTGAAGTGCCTGTCTGTCACCCATGCAAAACCACGCTTTAAAACCGCTTCTACCGATACCGACTCAAGGCGCTTGACCATATTTTCCAAACGTTCTTGGGCAGTTGTTAAAATGGTTTCTATGTAATAAGGCTTTAAGCCCACAAGCGCCAACTGTTGTTTTTTATTTTGCCAATAGTTGTTTTGCGCATTTTTCAGGCGTCCAAGTTTTTCATCAAGTTTTTGACGGCTTTCTTCCATAATTTGCCGCAAATTCGGAATGCCCCGCGCCAAGCCGTTCACACGTTCTCTGTATTCGCTCAACATCCGGAGCATGGCGTTTTTGAGCCGCGTGTCCAGTGTGTTGAGCCGCATTTGAAGATCTGCTTTTACAGGTACGGCAAACTCCGCCGCGCCCGTTGGTGTCGGGGCGCGTTTGTCGGAGACATAATCAATCAGCATCGTGTCAGTTTCATGCCCGACGGCGGAAATGAGCGGAATTTCAGAGTCATAAACCGCGCGAATGACCACTTCTTCATTAAAAGCCCATAAATCTTCCAAACTGCCGCCACCACGCGCCACAATCAAAACATCGGGGCGGGGAAGGGCGCCCCCTTCAGGCAGGGCGTTAAACCCGCGAATCGCCACCGCAATTTTTTCCGCCGCGCCTTCGCCCTGGACTGGTACCGGCCAAACAACAATGCGCGTCGGAAACCGATCCGTAACGCGATGAATAATATCGCGAATCACGGCACCCGAGGCGCTTGTCACAACGCCGATGGTTTGCGGTAAAAAAGGAATCGGTTTTTTGTGCGCCTCATCAAACAAGCCTTCTTTTAAAAATTGCTGTTTTCTTTCTTCCAAAAGCTTTAAAAGCGCGCCGGTGCCTGCCACTTCAAGGTGATCTATCACCAGTTGATAAGAAGACTTGCCGGCAAAAGTCGTGATACGGCCTTGCGCCACAACTTCCAAGCCATCTTCTATCTTCACGCTCAAACTTTGCGCCACGCCTTTCCAGCAAACCGCTGATAAAACCGCGCTTTCATCTTTAAGGGAAAGATACCAATGCCCCGAATCGGCGCACTTGGCACCAAAAATTTCGCCTTTAACGCGCACAAAACCAAAGGTTTGCTCCACACATTGTTTAATAGCAAACGAAATTTGACTGACTGTAAATTCGGGATATTGTTCCATAAATTTTTTCCTTTGTTTGCGCTATTTTAACTTTTTGGGTTTAAAGTGCAAGCATAATTATAACGATATCTGAAATATTTTGATTAAAAGGAGTATGTTATGGGAAAAGCACCGCTTGTGAAACCTTTAAGTAAAACTGCCGTGAATGGGCGTTTGGGCTTTATTTTAAGCATTTTTAAATTTCTGACCTTTGATTTAGCCGCCTTTTTTGTTTCATGCGGGGCGCAAGCGAAAGATGGCTTGTTCAAATCTAAGGGCAAAGACAGAGAATAGGAGTCCGAGATGAAAGTTAAAGCTTTACCTGCCAATTTTTATTTTGATAAAATCGGTGTGATTGTGAAAATTGAAATGAACGCTGATCATGTTTTCAGAGGCGAAATTGTTTATGACGGGCGCAATCAGATTATTTTTAACCGCAATGATGAAAAATTTTATTTGTTAACCCAAATTGCACCTGTTATTCGGCGTAAAATTTTGAAAAGCGAATATATTACAGTTGCCGAAACTTTTGATGATGAAATTAACCAAGCTTATGATATAAAAGTGCGACTCGTAGATGAGATTCCGGGCGAGGATAACTACATGACCGAAATGGAAAAATATGTTGCCGAGCTGGAAGAAAAACTTGGCAAAGACAAAGTGGCACAAATGCAACGCGAGGCGATTCATTCATTTCAAAAACTTGAGGCTTAAGCTTTTAAATATGGCTCATCAAATTAGAAAATATTAGTTTTTGTGTAACTTGTTCTTATAAACGCATAAACCAAATATTCTATAGTATTTGATACCATCTTTGGCTTTTCCTCTATAAAAAAAGCGTATAAATTTTCTTAATACATAAACTATTCCACGAACAAGGTAGCGGATAGGGTATTTATGGTTAAGCTTTTTTATTAATTTATCGTCTATTTGTAAGGCTTGTTTGTTGCGTGATTCAGAAATATCTTTAATACGGTAATAAAATAAAATTTCTGGTACGCGATATATTTTGCATTTTTGACGAATAACTAAATTAAGCCAAAAATCATAATCTTCATAGCCTTCGTCAAAAGCTTTATCATAACCGCCCGATTTTTTCCAATCAGCTTTTTTGAATAGTGAAGAGTTAAGAATACAATTATGTCTAATCATTGTCAACCGGTTTGTCTTTGGAGCAGATACCTCGCTATTTATTAAACCAAAGTACAAAGCACGCGAAGAAATAATATCGCCTTTATTTGCAATCATGGCTTGATAAAGTTTCTCTAAACAATCGGGACTGATTATATCATCAGCGTCTAAGGGGTATATATAGGTCCCCTTGGCTTTACGAATGGCTTTGTTGCGGGCTGAAACTACCCCCCCCGTAGAGGTTTTATTTATAAGCCTTAGGTTGGAGTGTTTCTTTAAATAAGGTTCAATAATTTTTAAAGAATTATCTGTTGAGCCGTCGTTGATAATAATTGCCTCAAAGTCTTTAAAAGTTTGGGCAATAACAGAATCTAAGCATTCTGCAATATATTTTCCTTGGTTGTAACAGGGGATGATAATTGAAATTTTTGGCATTTTTCCTCTCAATTTACCTCCTTTATCATAATGCCAAATAAATTTAAGTCAATACTTTTTTGAATGGTGTGAGAGGGAGCGCTAAGTAAAAAACTGACTTAAAGTCAGTTTTTTATCTGCAAGCTCTTTGTAAAACCTTATTGAGCGAGGATAATGAAAATATCCGAAGCGAAATTAGGTTCCAAAGGGAGGCCCGTCCCCAAGAGGACAAGAGAAGCGCAGTCCGATTGGTAGAGCAGCATAAAAAAAAGCCTGCTTCCTCGCAGGCTTTTTGAATGGTGCTCGGGGACGGGATTGAACCGCCGACACGAGGATTTTCAGTCCTCTGCTCTACCAACTGAGCTACCCGAGCGTCAGTGACGAACCGTTTATAAAGCAAAAATTTATGCTTGTCTAGTAGAATTTTCACTTTTTTGAATATTTTTCTGCATCAGCAGGTTTTTTTTCTGTTTTTCCAAGGTATAAAGGAGCTTTTGGTGCTTTTGATACAAAGGCGATGTTTCATAAAAATCGTGTCCGATTTGATAACAACGGATTTCTTCCTTTAAATTTTTGATTTGTTGGTTTATCTCAAAAAGAGTCATTTTAAAGTTCCTTTCAAGATAAAATATAAGCTTTAAAAACAATTATATCAATATTAATATATTAAAAAACAAAAAAATAGCCTCACATTCATATATTATAAATCTGAGGCCTGTGTATAAAAGTATTAAAGCTTATGCGTTACGCAAACAATTTTACCAAGAACCTTGACTTCTTTGTTTGATGGTGCGGTGTATGCTTGATAGGCGGGATTGTCGCTTGTGAGGGTAATGGTGCCGTCTAAGGGCGAAATTTGTATGCGCCGCGCAATCAGCTCGCGACCGGAGGCAATAAGATAAAGGCCGTCTGCCTCGGGATATTGATAAGATTTATCAAACCAAAGCAAATCGCCCGATGAAATGGTTGGCGACATGGATTCGTTTAAAATTTTGATGATTTTTAAGTCTTCGGGCTTGGAAGCGGTTAAATCGTCAAGCATCGCTTTGCATACCAAATGATGCCCAATAGCTTGCGCCAAAAAATGAGGATCGTTGGCGGGCATGTGCGCGTCCAAAACATCAATAGAAATAAGCTTGCCCTCTGGGGAGTTGCTGGCTTTAATGATGTCTGAAATAATGTCTAACTTAGCCGAAGGCGCGTTACCGGTTTTGGAGGCGATAACCTCGTCGTCCATAATTTCCGTATCGTCCACATCTAAAAGCTTGGCGAGCCGAACGCGGTCAATTTCTTTTAAACGGCGCGGATAACGATACTTAATATATTGGTGAATGTAAGATTCTTTACGCCCAATTTTGAGCGAGACATCACGGTAATTAAGCCCTTTTTCAGTGATCAGCTTATCAATTTTTTTGCGAATTTCATCAATATCAGCCATAGAAAAACTCCTTTAATCAAGCAAATTCTAAGGCATTATATATTATAAACAATATTTGTGCAAATATTATTTATAATATTGACTTTATGAAAATTATATGAAAACAATAATAAAAATTATATTATTTTAAATATAAACAAACGAGGATAATATGGAAAAGATACAAAAAATAGAAGATATTGAAATGGAAATTATGAGCGCTATTTTCGTTTTGAAAATGCTTCCACGAGAAGGCCCGCGCAAAATGAAATCTTCATGGCCGTTTTTCGTTATGCTAGAAATTGAAAAGGATGAAAAAGCTCAAACACAGCGCTCTTTCAGAGTTTCAAAAGCCGCAATTGATGATATGGATATAGTTTTTGAAGATTGGTTTAAGGTTTTGGATTATGATGAAAAAAAGCTTGTCTTTTACAAAAATTCGGGCGTGCGCTGGAAAACCGTTGTCCGAAATATCGGACATTCCCGAAGCTGGCTTAACGTAAAATATAGGCGCAGTATCAAAAAAATTTATGACTATGTTCTAGAAAAACAAGCCAAAAGCGAATCGGCAAAGGCCCTTACATGATATTTTATTATAAATATGATCCTTTGCTTTATATGGGCGAAAACGGTTTTGATACGTTTGTTTTAACAGGTGGACGCGGCTCTCTTAAAACAGGGCACGTCTGCCGCGCCGTTTTAATTCAAATGCTCAAGTCGCGCAAAAGGGTAGGTGTTTTTAGGGAAACAAAAGTTTCAACCGAAGAAAGCCTTTATATTGAATTTCGGGAGCTGATTAATACCGAATTTGCCAATCGGGGCTTGATTTATAGCAAAAATCGGGTGGAATGTCTGCAGACCAATTCGGAGCTTTTCTTTATGGGCTTGCAAGATAAAAACCAAAGCGCGCGCGAAAACCTGAAAGGCTTGGCTCAAGTGGATATTTTGATTGTTGATGAGGCGCAAACCATCAGCGCCGCTGTTTGGGAAATTTTGCTTAAAACCATTCGCAAAGAAGGAGTCGTCTTAATCGTGATTTATAACCGTATTCATGACGAACCGCCCGTGGAAAAGGCGCTTTTTCTAGACTATGATAATATGCGCGCGCCACAAGGCACATATTTTGCTGAAATTAATTATCCTGAAGTTGAACATTTGGGTATTCTTTCAAAAAAATTTTTGGATTACGCCGCTCTTGTCAAACAAAATAAACCCGAAGAATATGAACGCGATTACCTGAACAAACCCAAAGGGAATAATGTCGCGAAAGTTGTTAAATATTGGTCGGCGGAGAATATTAATTCGGATATCAGATTTTGCGCTGACTTAGACATTTACTGGAGTCTAGATTTTAATGTGAACCCATCTATGTCTACTTTAAGCCATTTTGACGGCAAAAGCTTTTTTGTTTTTGATGAACTTGTTTTAAATAATGTGATTACACAAGATGTGGTTGATGAATTTATGCGCCGCTATCCGCCTGAAAATTTTTTAGGCACAATTCAAATTTGTGGCGATGCCTCGGGCAAATATCGCAAAACGCAAAGCAAATATTCAGATTACGCCATAATTGTCAATAGTCTTTCAAAAGCCGGTTACCGATATAATCTTAATCTCAGGCCTTTTAATCCGCCAGTCAGCGCGCGCGTCAATGCCTTTAACAATATGGTTTACGGCGATGACGGCGTGCGGCGATTTTTTGTGCATCCAAAATGCAAATGGCTGATTTATAATATGAAAAATCTTAAATTCAAAGAGGGTACAAATATTATTGATGAGGCAACGCCGTCGCAACTCGCTGATGATGACGATAAATTGTATTTAGGGCATATTTTTGATGCCGTCAGCTATATGGTGGAGTTCTTTAAACCTGTTTTGCGTCATTAAAATAGACTCGTTTTGCCGCGATTCGGTCCTAATTTGACCCCGCGGCGCAATTTTTTTAAATCCATAGTTGATTAATTTTAATATATTCGCGTGAAAGTTAAGAATTGTTTTATGCAAAAAAAGGCGTTTTTGGAGCATTTTTACACAGCCTGTGAATAACTTTTTGAAGAAAAATCAAATAGTTACAAATTTGCACCAAAAAAATTTAATCGCCCGACAGGACATTTTTTTAACGTTAATACAAATATTTATATTCATATACAGGACAAAGCAGGACAAAAAAGTTCAAAATAGGACAAGACATTTTTGAAAAAATATGATACATATTTGTGTATAGTCGGCTAGAAGAGGCTAAAAAAATACATCAAGTTTTAGAAAGCTCTTTTGGTATGTCTTTTCCTTTAAAAAAAGGTTTTTTAAACGCGTTTGACATCAAACGCGTTTTTTTGATGATTATAAATTGTCGGCGGTCAAAATACCGCTATAAATATGAATACTTGCAGAAATTTATCCATCCCACTTTTTGAAAAAGTGGGATTTTTTTTGAAAGGAAACAAAATGTTTGAAGAAATATTAGAAAAAGAAAATCCCTCTTTTTCTTTAAACACTGAGGAAAAATCAGCGATTGTATCTGATGTGGCAAATATGTTTGATTCTTGGGACGATGTTCGCGCCAAGCAAAAAAATATTGCCGATTGCCTGCGTCCTGAAATTTATTTAGATGAACGCGCGGCACGAAAACATACAGATGATGAACAATGGAAATCGGATATTCATTTGAATAAAATTTATTCGTTGTTTCAAACGCAACAGGCCTATATTTGGGATAACATTTATTCAAATATAGATCAACTGTTTGATGTACAAGGAACAGATGAAATGTCTATCAAAACAGCTAATTTGCAAAAGAAAAAGCTGGTAGATACGTTTCATAAAATCGGCATTCAGAAAAAACTGGATATGGCGATTGAACACCTAGATAGTATTGGCGAGATGTGCCTTTTTGTCAGTTGGCGCAAAAAGTATAAGCAAAAAAGACACTTGCTTGAAAAAGCCGAACCAAACGAAAAACTTCTGATGCGTCAAGGACAGTTTGGCATTTTTAATCAGGAAATTTATAACGGGGCGAATGTTGAAACAATTAATCCGCTTAATTTGGTTTTTGATCCGCGCGTGATTCCAGAAGATACAGAAAAATGGGATTCTTGCGGCAAAATTATCAAATCATGGGAAAGTTTTGATTCGTTGGCGGATAACAAACTTTATCAATTAAGCCCCGAAGATTTGGCGCAAATACGCGCCATGCTGGCATCTACCAAACTAGACGCAGATAAACCCGCAACGCAAAAAACTTCTGATGTTGTGGATAGCGATAAAATAGAAGTTTTGCAATATTGGGGCGATTATACGCTGCCAAACGGCTCTGTGCTTAAAAATGGACATATTGTTGTTGTCGGACGTCAATTTTTGGCGGCTTTTGAGCCAAACCGTTGGGTGATTAACCCCATTATTAATATGGCGCTTTTCCGCGATGCTGAAAGCAAAAGAGGCATTCCGGAATTGTGGTCCATTTATAACATTTGCAAAGAGCAAGAAAATAAGGTCAATTTGCAAAACGATGCGCAATCCTTAAATCTTAATCCGCCAGCTTATGCGCCGGAGGGCTTTTTTAAGGAAAACAAAATCACATTATATCCTGGAAAGCAAGTTGAATATAAACAGGGCTTGGAAGATCCTAGCGCTATTATCAAGATGAGCTTTCCGCTTTTAAATAATGAGGAAATTATCGGTTATTACGATACCATTGCCTCCAATGTGAGCGGTATTTTTCCGAATATGCAGGGGCAAATTGAACCGCATTCGGCAACAGCAACAGAAATTAATGTGAAACTTCACGGGCAATCAACCAGACTTTCCAAAATCTTGGATACAATCAAGCAAAATGCCGTTGTACCCATGGTTTCAAAAGTGGCGGAATTGGAAGCTAACATGAAGTTTGGAAAAGAAAACATTTTTATCCAAACGCCGCAAGGAGCTTATGTTGAAGTTATTGGCGATAACGTCCGACAAGGCAATTACGAATATAAATACACCGATAACACAGGCATTCAGAAAAAATTTCTGACCAATCAAATTTTGCAACAGATTTTGACACAGGTTTGGAATGACGCCTCTTTGCCACTAAACAAAATTGAAATTATCAAAGAGGCGCTGAATAATGCAGGTATTGAAAATACGGAAAAGTTTTTTCTAGATCATCAAAACCTTCAGCAAGCCCCTGTGGATTCAGGCTTAATGCTTCAAAATCCGATGACTTTTCTCAATCCGATGAAAGGCTGATGGAATAATGGATATTTTGTTGTTGCGCGAATTTATCCATTCCGATAAAGGGCAGTGGCTTTTAAGCTACTTAACAGATTTTATGGTGGAATGTTCCCTCAAAACCAACATGAATGCGGAATGGATTAGGGGAATGGGAATGATGATTCATCATCTGAAACAAATAGACGAGCAATGCCGTCGTGAAAATGAAATAAATAGGAGATTAAAATGATACAAAATTTAACCCCTGAAGAAAAAACGCTTCAGGAAACCAAAATGAAGCCTCAAGAGGCAGATTTTGGCACTGATGAGCTTCAAAACGAAACAAATTCCGAACTGATTTTCGGAAAATTTAAAAGTATGGAAGAGGCTTTTGAAAGCTATAAAAAAGCTGAAGAAGCCCTTCAAAAAGTGGACGTTTTGGAAAAACAAATCCAAAAATACGAGGCGGATATCCGTCGCTATGAAGAAGACGCCATTGCGCATAGCAAAGGTTTTTCCGATAAAATGGCTATGGCTTTGGATTATGACGTCAAACAGCACGAGTTAGATGATTATGCTTGTGCCGCTCGGCACATGCTCTCGTGGCCGCGGCAATTGGAAGTATGCCGTTTGATTGAAAATTGCCGTGTAGAAGATTCTGATGAAAATTTGATGCTTTTGCGTCAATATTTTTCGCCGGAAATTATCGCTTTGGCCGCCGCAGATATTGTCAATTATAAAAACTGGCGTCAGAGCGAATATGAAGAAATGCGCCAACAAGAGCAAAAAGAACGGTTTAATCGGAAACTAGAAACTTTTTGCGCAAGGTTTAAAGATTGGCTGAAAACGCCGTCCAGAACCTCAATGTTTACGCAAGCTTTGGAAATGACAGACGGCGCGGTTGATTTGATGGCCTTAAAAGAACTGGTGGAATCTTTGGAAAAAGATGCCGTTTGTGAAGATTTAAAAAACAAAAATTTAGAGCTTGAAAATCAAAAAGCTCAAGAAAGTCTTTTAGAACCACAAAATTCAATTGCTCATTCCAAAAAGCAAAAATGGCTCACACGGGCGGAATATATGAAACTCTCGCCCAAAGAAGAGCGTGAAAAATATAATCAGATTGTGGAGCAAATCCGCCTTGAAAAAGAGGGCTTGCTCCCGCTGATGTTATTAAAATAATTTATAGAAAGGAAAAAAAATGTCAGAAAATGCAAAAACTTTAAACAGACAAATGGATGCTCTTATTCCTGAATATTGGAGCATGACGCTGAATAAAAAATTAGATAAATCAGGCGTCGGCATGAAAGTTGTCAATGTTATTGAAACCAAAGAAGGCGGTCAATACGGCGACACAGTCAACATTGGCGAATTAGGCGATGTGACTGTTTCAGATTATTCTGAAGATGCCGAGCGCGGTGGCGTGACTTATCAGCGCGTAGATGCTAGCAATTTGCAGCTGAAAATGGATCAATCCAAGGCGTTCGGAATTTTTATCTCCGACATTACCTTGTCGCAAAGCTCTCAGCCTGATTTAATCGGCAAATTTGAGGCGCGCGCCAAAACCGCTATTGATTTGGCAAAAGATTCTTTTATTTTGTCGGCATTTACGGAAATTCCAACAGAAAACAAAAAGGAAGATATTGTCTTAACGCCTGAAAATGCTTACAAATGCTTGGTTTGGCTTTCTAAAACCCTGAAAAATAATAACGCGATTCAGGTTTCAAACGACCGCGTGTTTAAAGATAATCAGGCAGGTAAAGACGCTTTGCCTTATGTGATTATCAATCCGGATGTTGAAGCCGTGTTGTTACAATCGCCCGATTTTATTCGTTCAACAGAGGCGGGCGACCGCGTGTTGCGCGAAGGCTCAATCGGCACGATTGCGGGGCTTGATGTGCTTGTTTGCACAAACTTGCCGACAACTGAAGGCAAAGTCAACATTATGGCTGGTATCAATGATGCTATTGCCTTTTCGGGAAGCATTTCCAAGGTTGAATCTATTCGTGACGACCGTTTCTTTGGAACAAACATCAGAGGTCTTTATGTTTATGGCAAAAAGGTTCTCTTGCCCAAAGCTTTGGCCGGTATGACGGTAGATATCAGCAACGCGGATACATTTGCTTAAAATATGAAGGGCCTGCTTTTAAGCGGGCCCTTTTCATTTGAAGAAAGGAAAAAAAATGTCAGCAATTGAAGAAAAAATTTTAGGAAAAAACAAAAAGCCCGAAAAAAGATCTGATTATTTTAATCGTGAAACAGTTTGGAAAGTAACGGTCAAAGATTGTGGCACAACGCTTACAAACGGAACAATCGTGGCTGAAATGTTAGATTATAAAACAAAATTAAAAGTTATGGATGGACTTAACAATTTTTCCTATGAAAAATTTTTGTTTGAGCGTGTTTAGGAGGAGAAACCAATGAAATCATATTTTGACATTATCAAAAATATTTCCAACATGCGTTGGTCTATTGTTGATCCCGATCCAACGTCATTTGCCGAAGTGCAAAAACCGGTAAAATTGGCGGTAGAACAGGCTAATAGCTATATTTGGTCATTAGAGGATTTTCCTTTCCGCATAAAAAAAGACGTCCAAAAATTAACCAAGGGCAGTCCGGCAGTTTTAGCACCGAAAGGAAATCTCACTGAAGTTTGGCTCAACGAAGCAAAAGGTTATTTAAAACCAATTCTTTCAAAAGAAGCCGACTTTTTAAATGGAGAGGAAACAGGACAACCAAGTGTCTATTGGCTTGAATTTGGCGATAAAGGCGCGGAACTCCATTTTTATCCAAAGCCTGACGCGGATTATACGTTATCAGCACGTTACATTACAAACTTTAAGGCGCAAAATTTGGAAGGCGATTTAAAATATAATCTGGAAGAAATGGACGATGTTTTAAATTTGCCGGAAGATAAAACCATTGAAGACCTTTATCTGCAATGCTTATACGCCAAATCTATGGAATATCTGATTGCCGATACGTCTGATGAAAATTATAAACCTTATCAGAGAGAGTTTGCCGAAGCTTATCGTAATTTGTTGCGATTAACAGGCATTCGGCATAATCCGCGAATTGTTTTTTAGGAGATAAAATATGACAGATTTGCAAATACAAAATTTTCGGGGCATCAGAAACATCAACCCAATTGCAGACCTAAGCTCTACCAAAAGCATATCCGCGGTAGAATGTACAAATGTAGAGCTCAAAAACACCGAACATGGGGCAAACATTGCCTTATATTCGTCTAAAGGCAACAAGATGATTAAAAAAATCGGGCAAAAAGTTGTCGGGCAGTTTGAAAGTGTGCAGAACGGCGTTCTTTACTGGTTTATTTATGCCACAGATAATGAAAACGGTTATCTGTATCACTTTGATCTTAATCATGATGAACTTGAAAAGATAGATATTAGCTTGTCGGTATCGTCTTGTTGCAATGGAATAACCATTGCTCAAGGTTATGACGATTGGTTTGTTTTTACAAACGGCATAGATGATTATGTCGGAATTTGCATGTCCAAGGAACTTGCCGAAGAACGTGTTAAAACGCTCAACGCGATAGATGCCGAAGGGCGCGATATTCGTGGCTTAGGGCTAGCGGTGCAAGACGGCCGTTTGGTAACTTTTTGCGAAAACCGTGTGCATTGGTCGGCGCAAGGCAACATTTTTGACTGGATTTCAAGCGAGCCAGACATAGTGACAGGGCCAGCTTATCAAGAATTTGACAGACCGGTAACGGCAATAGTTTATTATAACAATATGCTCATTGCTTTTACAAACGAAACATCGGTATGTTTTCAAGGCAACCCCGGAAATCCGCTTGCATTTAACAGAACAGGGGCGACAGGTGGCGGATGTCCGTCTTATCGGTCAGTGCTTAAGTTTGATAATAAACTGTTCTATTATGACAATGTCAGCAAAAATATTTTTGCTTATTATTTATTAGACAGCGGGCAAACGCGTCCGACAGAAGGCTTGGCGGATAATGTTGTTCAATATTTTGAGGAGCTGGATAATTCCAAGCTCAATGAAATAGAAATGCTCAGCTATGTTTATGGCGAACGTCGCGAAATTTGGCTGAAATTACCTTATGCAGACAGAAACACGATTTTGATTTGCGATTACACGCATCAAGAATGGGTGGAACGAAAAGCGCAAGACGATATTAAAGCTTTGGCAGTCATTAACGGAAGTTTTTATACCGCTTCAGATGACAAAATTCTTAAAGAGTATGTCGGCGCTTCTTTTGACGGGCAGTTTATTGCCTCGGAATATAAAACGAGTGTGATGAACATGTCTTCCGATAGCAACATCAAAGTGCCAAAAATGCCTTTGATTTTGACCTTAGATTTTGAATATGAAAACGATTTTTATATGGATTTCATTTATGACGATTTGCCTGAGAAAAAACGCACCAAGCACATTGTCAAACTTCTGAAAGGTTACCTGATATGGTCAAAAACTGAAGACGATGAAAAGGGTGGCGTATGGGCCTTAGATGAAACAGACGAGGCTGGTGGCAATTGGGTAAGCTTAGATAAAAATACCGTGATGTTTAACATTGATGGCGTGATGCATTTTAAGCAACTGCAAATCAGAATTTACACAATGCAAAGTGCGCAGGAGTTTGCTATTAAACGCATGGAGTTCAAGAGGGTTCGTCAAAAGACAAAAAGCTTGGGCTAAAGGAGGAAAAATGCCTCAAAAAAAGCAAAAACCAATTCATTATGAAATTTCTGAAAGTTTTGAAAAATTAACCAAGCTTCAAGAAATGGCCATTTCGCAAGAAAATGTCAGTCTTGCTCTAAAAGCTGAAGAGCTTAAAGGCAAACTGGCCGGCCTTTATAATGAAAAAAAAGAAACATCGGATTTTGATTCAACGCCTTTTGAAATCCGAATTATCAAATAGGAAAAAAACAATGATTACATTAATTGAAAAAACAAGTCCTTATTTTGATGTTCAAGAAGCGAGGCGAAATTTTGAAAAACAAAAAGAAAATTTGGGCGATACAAACGGCTTTGAAAAAATTTTATTCAACAGCCGTTTTTTTAACATTTACAACCACGGTTATGTCGGCTCCGTTTTTATTTATGAGGGCGAAGACGGCAAAAATTATATCGGCGGTTATGCTTTGCGCAAACATCATCAAGATGTTGTGGAAGCCATCCGCCAAACAACGGCAACATTTGATGAGGTTTATGCGCATACAACGCATTTAAACGCGGTTTTAGCGCTTAAAGAAGCCGGATTTAAATGGTTGAGCCGAGAACAACATTTGTTAAAAAAAGAAAGGAAAAATTATGAGTACAACAAATAAAGCAAAAGCCAGAACGCAAACATTTTCAAGCGGTGGGTTATACGGAAGTTCAAGTACGGGAAAAAACGGAACAACATACAATCCGTCTGATTTTGAAAAACAAATTGTAGATATGACCAAAAATTATATTCCGCAATATCTTAATCAGTTGGCAAATCCAACTTATGATTCACCCGTATTCAAAGCGCAGACGGCACAGCGTAATCGTCTAGCAAAACAAAGTTTTGAAAACAACCTGATTAATCCCTTAGCCAGCCGTGGTTTAACGCGCGGTTCAAGCCTTAATCAGATGAGCAACCAATTTGCAAATAAGTTGGCGGATATGGAAGTTGATGCCATGGCAAATGAAGATAAACGCACGGCACAAACGCTAAACAATTTGTTTAATGTTTATCAAGTTCCTTATAACAACATGATAGGTATGGCTGATTTAACAAACAATGCTTATCAGCAGGCAGTGCAAAATGCGATGAAGCAAAATGAGATGAATTACAATCAATTAAAGGACTATGCTTCATATTTTGGCGGAGCCGGTTTAAATGGTAACACATCGCAAAACGGGAGCTGGCAACAAAATTTAGGTGGCATGGCGGGTGCTAGTTTAGGCGCTTATTTTGGCGGACCAGTAGGCATGCAAGTTGGTGGTTCGTTAGGTTCAATGTTTGGTGGAATGTGGCGATAATAAAGGCCGATGTTAAAGCATCGGCTTAATTTTTTGAAAGGAAAAAATATGGCAGATACATATTTAACATATCCATACGAGTTTCAAGGCGGACGCAAAGCCGTTGCATCGCAGGTCAATGCAAATTTTGAGGCTGTAAAACAATTTGCCAACGGCGTCAACGTCACGATAGATGAACTTAAAAATGCGATATCCGATTTAAAAAACAAATCTTCGCGTGAAATGCTTGACGTTTTCTTTAGCTTTTCATCAACAGCGCCGGTAGGGGCATATCCATTGTGGACGGGCGAAACAATTTTATATTGTAAAAACCTTTATCCGCAGTTTTGGAAAAAAATCAATAATATGATAAAGCTAGGCTCGCTTATTGGCGTTACATCTGAAGAATATGAAGAAAGACTTGAAAAATATGGACAATGCGGGGCATTTTATATTGATGAATTAAACGGACATTTGCGCTTGCCGAAAATCACGCGTTTTATTTCAAGCATTACCGAAACGGCCGAATTAGCTAAAGAGGAAAGTGCAGGTTTGCCGAACATTACAGGCGGATTAAGCACTGTTGTTGGCTATGGCGGATTAGGTAGGAGTGGTGCCTTTAGTGACACAACATCTGGGGGCTTGGCGATTGCGTATCACCAAGGCGGTACGTTTGCGATGTATCCGAATTTTAATGCTTCAAAATCAAATGAAATTTATGGTGCAAGCGAAACGGTTCAGCCGCCTGCGGTTCACTTATGCTTGTATTTGCAAGTCGCGAACAACAATATAGAGTTATCCGAGTTAGATGTTCATGCAATTGTGACAGAGCTGGAAGTATCTTTGGAAAGGCTGAAAAAACAGTATGAAGATTATGAAACGGAGCTTAACAGGCTTTACGGCAACATTAAAGATGATATTATTGATTCCACCCCGATTATCAAGGTAAAAGATTATCGTGTCGGGGTTGAAGATTTTATCAAGAACAATCTTTATGAAGAATATCCATATTGCGCAAGTTTGAGTGTGCCAGAATCAAATGAAAAGATGGTTCCAACGGTCAATTTTGGCATCAATGAGGCACAAAGCGGTAACTTTGCGCCGATAGCGGAATGCAAAGAGGGCGTTGTTGAAATTTATGCCAAGGAAGAGCCGGAAACAGAAATTATAATACCGAGTATTGTTTTGGAATAAAATCTGAAAATAAGCGCCCTAAAAGGCGCTTATTTTTTTAAATAGGAGAAGATGAATGGATTTTTTTAATATTATCGGGGCGCTTTCAGGAAGCGCCTCTATTGGCGCCTTATTAGCTATCATTGTTCGCTTGGGCGAGTGGAAAGCGCGTCAGGAAGAACGTATGCTCAGCCACGGCAAGCGGATTGACGCGATTGAACACAAGCAAGATGCGGATTCAATTTTATTAAATAAAAACAATGAATTATTAGCAGAAATTAAAGTAAAGCTTGACTTAATGTATAGCGAAAGAAATAAACGAGGTAAAGTATGATAACAATGGAAGAAACAATAAAACGTCTAACGTTTCATGAAGGCTTAAGCCTGATGCCTTATGTGTGTCCGGCGGGCTATTTAAGCATTGGTGTAGGCAGAAATCTGATTACAAATCCGCTCACATCTGAAGAAATGAAAGTCGTAGGCGATTGGACGCACGGCATCACCAAAAATGCGGCAATTTTTTTGCTTCAGAACGATATTCGCCGCGTTTATGAGGCGTGCAAAAAAAATATCCCGTATTGGAAAATTTTAGATAACGAGCGACAATATGCGCTTTTGGATATGGCCTTTAATATGGGCATTTCCAGACTTTTAAAATTTAGAAAAATGCTTGAAGATATTGAAATTGGCGATTATCGGGGTGCGGCGAAAGAATGCCTCAATTCAAAATATGCCAAAGATGTTGGGCAAAGAGCCAAACGGATTGCTAAAACCATAGAAAAAGGAGTTTTTAGTTATGAAATATAAAAATAAAAAGAAACGCAAAACCCAAGTTATTTATAAGTTGATTATCAAAAAATTGAGCCGCCGACAACTATTTTGGTTGTGTTTGGTTGGTTTGATGGTGTTGGGGCTGATTTCAGTTTTTGCGCCCTCAGCGCTTTTGAAAGTTTTTTAGATGTTGGGCTTAGGAAAATGGCTAATGCCGGCTGGATTGATGCTGGCATTATGCTTTTCCTCTTATTTTTTGGGAAGGGCGCATGCCAATGTCAAAATTATTCGTGAAAAAGGGGAAGAGATTATCAAAAAAGTGGAGGTTATCAAATATGTTGAACATAAAAGCAAAGAAATTTATGCCACTCCTAACATTGGGCGCGATTATGCTTTGGAGTTGTTCAAGCGTGGAGTACTCTGAATGCCCCATATACCCTGTTGGCGGAAAAGAAGTCGGTGCAGAATTAGAAAAAATTCCGTATCAAGGCTACGAGCATTTTTGGGAATGGATTGCGCGTTTAAACAAGCTCCGTCAAGAGTTAGAGCTTTGTTTACAAAGCGGTTGATTTTATGCCCAAACGGCGCATATCAAAGCCCAGTTGCGTTGCTTCTTGCGGATTAAAAATGCCGCGCATATCAAAAATCAAACGACCTTTCATCTGTTGTTTAATTTGAGCCAAATCAAGCGACTTAAATTCTTCCCATTCGGTTAGGACGAGTAAAATATCAGCTTTTTGAACGGCATCATAGGCATCTTGGGCATAATAAACGGCATCTCCCAAAATTTTTCGCGCATTGTTAAGCGCTTTGGGATCATAAAGCCTAATTTGAACAGGGTGTTCCAAAAGATGTTTGATAATATCCAAAGCCGGAGATTCCCTACAATCATCTGTGCCGCCTTTGAAAGCTGCGCCCAAAATAGCAATTTGAGGGTTACTGATTTTTTGTGCTTCAGCCCACACATTTTCAGCCATAAGCTGTTTGCGTTTATCGTTACCGCGAATAGTGGCTTCCACAAGCGAAAGTTCAACACCAAACGCGCGCGCCATATAAGCCATTGCATTTGTATCTTTCGGAAAACACGAACCGCCATAACCGGGACCTGTTCTCAAAAATTTAGGGCCAATCCGGTCATCTGCGCCCAAACCTTGTGCCACCTCATAAATATCCGCGCCTGCTTTTTCGCAAAAATCCGCCATTTCATTGATATAATGGATTTTCATAGCCAAAAAGGCATTAGAGGCATATTTAATGGTTTCAGACGAGCGACGTTTAACAAAAAGCATTTTGGTTTTAGGGGCAAACGGCGCATATAATTTTGCCATAACATCTTGAGCGCGCGCACTATTTGTGCCAACTACAATGCGATCAGGATTAAAAAAGTCATGAATAGCAAAGCCCTCGCGCAAAAATTCAGGCAGAGAAATCACATCAAAATCAGCTTCCGGATTTTTTTGGCGGATAATTTCTTCCACCTGATCGCCCGTGCCAACCGGAACGGTAGATTTTATGGCAATAACGGTGTAACCATTCAAAAAAGGAGCTAATTCTTGAGCGGCGGCATAAATATATTTCATATCGGCTTTTTTGGTTTCAGGGTCAGGCGGTGTGCCGACGGCAATCAGCACAACATCGGCATCATGAATGCCTTTTTCCATGGAAAGCGTAAAATTGAGGCGTCCATTTTGACGGTTTCGGATAAAAAGTTCTTCCAAGCCATCTTCAAAAATAGTCAATTTCCCATTGTTAAGGTCATTTATTTTAGATTCTATTTGATCAATGCAAACAACTTCGTTTCCAAGCTCAGCCAAGCCAACACCCGTTGGAAGTCCAACGTAACCTGTCCCGATAATGCCAATTTTCATCAAGAATTGTCCTTTATAAAGTTCTAGATAAGCTTTAGCTATAGCAACATTCTTAAAAAAGACAATTCAAAATTAGGAGTTATCTACGGAGCTTTTTCTTGCGAGAGCCAAAAATAACCCCGACAACACCGGCAACAATAAGGAGAGCGCCCCAAAGCTGAGATTCATAAATTTGTTCATGCAAAATAAAATAAGCCGCGGTAATGGAAAAAATAGGCATAATGTAATAAAGCGTGCCGGCATTGACGGTGCCAATTTTTTGAATAGCCATATCCCAGCTCAGATAGCCAAGCGCCGAGTTAATAACGCCCAAAACAATCAAAATCGCCCAAGCAATCCAAGGAATATGTCGCGTGGAAGTATGGATAATTTCCGGCAAGGCAAAAGGAATAAAGATAATAGTAGAAACAACAATACCTGCGGTTAAAAGGGCGGTTGGGCGAATATCGTTTGGGGTATGGCGTTGCAAAGCCGAATAGATTGAGAACAAAAAGGCAGAACCCAGCATATAAAAATCGCCGGGAACAACCTGAAAAGTTTTTAAGTTAGAAAGATGACCGTGCAAAATAATCATCACAACGCCAAAAACAGCGCATAAAATACCCATAATCTGCCAAAAATTAAGTTTTTGATGTGAAATTAAGATTAAAAAAATCGGCCCTAAAATAGAAATCAACGACATATTTGTAGCACTTGCCGTGTAACCGGCGCAATAGATAAGCCAGTTTTGCACGCCCAAACCTGTAAGTGCCATTAAAACAACAAGCTTCCAATGTTTGAAGATGCGTTTTTTTTGCCTTTGGAGAGCTTTCCAAGAAAGGGGAATCATAATAAAAAGGGCAAAAAACCACCGATAAAACGAAATCTCTGCCGGAAAGAAAATGCCGGCTAAATATTTGGCATAAATGATGTTCATACTCCACATCATAATGGTAAAAACAGCCAAAAAATATCCGAATGCAGAACTTTTCATTTTTCCCTCTTTAACAAAAGTTTTTTATATGTAAGACTGCGTTGAAATATTTTAAATAGTATAAAACCATTTTTGAATTGAAAAATGAGAAAAGATTGTTTATGTTGAACTCAGACCAATTTTTAAGGAGGAAACTGATGAACAAAATTTTAACTTTAGCATTGATGAGTGGCACTGTGTTATGGATGCAATCGGCACAAGCGATGGTGCCGGAGTTCGTTAATCAAGTTCAATTAACGGACGAGCAACGTGCCAAAGCGGAGCAAATTTTTGAAAAAGGCGATAAAAAGGTTGAACAATTAAAGCAAGAGGAAAAAGAAATCCGCGAAAAGATTGAGAAAGTGCGTCAAGACACAATGGATGAATTGAAAGAAATTTTGACGCCGGAACAAATTGTGGATTTACGCAATGCCGAGCGTGACAGTGTGCGTCGCCCGAGAATGCGTGGTATGCATGAAGTAACCCCTGAGCAAAAACAAAAGATGATGAAAGAACGTAAAAAAATCAACAGAACGGATAGAAAAAACAGGCCGGACAGAAAAAACAGACCTGATAGAAAGGAAAAACCGCAAGGTGGTTTTGTTGAAGAATAAAAAACGCCCCTCTTGAAAAAAGAGGGGTTTCTTTTATCGAAAGTTCAAACTAGCGCGAACAGCGCAGTGCGGATCATTTTTATGATATTCACTTATATAACCACTACCTAAGTTTTGACTTGATGGATCCTTGCCAAACATCAATTCGCGAGCTAAATCGTAATTTTTTTCAGTTGAAGCCCAATACAAAGTAAGGGATAAAGGTTTCGCTTTGTCCTTGAGTGTGGAAAGCGTTGCATTAACTTTTTCTATTGTTTCACCTGTTTGTCCGGTGTTCCATGTCGTAATTTGGTTATAATCATAGCCATAGAGTTCAGTTAATTCGCCAAGAGAGGGCAAATACCAACGCCCGGCGCCGACAATCGTGTTGCTTGCCTCAACGCCGAGCGGATAGAATTGATGCGCCGCCAAAGCCGCCGTCGCCACACAATACTGTGCATATTCTTTGGTGCCTTCATCATAAGAGCAAGAGTCTTTCTTGAAATTAATCAAAGTTTGCGTATCTTTTTCGCCGTCAAAAAGTTCAGGCGCTCTTGTCTGGAGGTCGGAGAAAAGTTGTGAATTTTCATAATTTTTTAAAGTAGGAACATCTATGCCATGAAGCCCCCAAGGAAGGAGAGAAACAGTGTTGCCAAAAGGCTCTGTTGGGTGAAAAACATGGTTTGAATCAAGCGTTAAATCTTTAAGACTAATCACCTTGCCACCACCATCGCAGTTTGTGTAATAAACCACACCAACCGCAACTTTATCTTCGCTGTAATCTTTGACATCGCCACAAGAGCTGTCCGCATACAACACATCGCCGATGTTGCAACGTGGCTTAAGACAGTTGCAAGCCGTATAAGAAGAATCTTGCGGACAAGTAATAATTTCAGAACACCAACCTGATTTTTCAGTGTTTGTATAGCCTAAACCTTGGCAATTTAATTCTACGCACTTTTTATAATTGGAATCAAAGGGACAATATAAATAGCCGTCTTTTTTGCAATTCGGGTCGTCAACATTAGAATACCCCAATTCTGCACAATCCGGCGCTTGCGCACAGTTTATGGCCACTGCTTGCCCTGAAAACAAAACCATCATCAAAATTAAAACGTACTTCATTATCTACTCCTTAATTACAGACTTATCCAAATCGTCACTCTGAGCGTTAGCGAAGAGTCCAGGACAACAAATTAGCTATATTGTTCCTGGATGCTTCGCGAATGGTGCTAACGCATCAAAGCTCAGCATGACGATTCAGAGGGAATTTTTCCTCTCTCGTTCTAGCCAAAGAAATGTGGAGAGTGGTGCAGATAAAGTCGTTTCAAAAGCGAGGAAAATTTGAGCGTACATAGAAGTACGTGAATTTTCCGAACTTGAAGAAACGGCTTTAGATGTGCTGCTATACACATTTCTCAAAAAAACGTACGTTTAAATGCGCATTTCATCAAGAAAATAACCTTTTGAAATATCTCAAAATTTTTTGCTTGACAAAATGCACATTTAAAGGTACATTTTTTTGCACACGTTTTGTTGATAAGTGCTTGAGTTTTATACAATTTTTAGGCTTCAAAAATCTTGAATTTTTTTAAGGTTCTACCGCGCTCAGCATAATTTTACGCCAAATTTCGGCAGGCAATGTGCCACCAGTCACGCCTTTCATAGATGAATTATCGTCATTACCAACCCAAACTGCGGCGACATAATCTTTCGTCCAACCCACAAACCAAGCGTCACGATGATCTTGTGTTGTGCCTGTTTTACCGGCGGCAAAAGAGGGCAGGGCGGCTCTTTTGCCCGTGCCACGTTGAATAACCGCTGTCATCATTTGTGTTAAATCAACCACATTTTGAGCGTCTAAAATGCGTTGAGGCTCGTTTATTTCACGCTGATAAAGCTGAATACCATCCCGAGAATAAATTTCCGTAATAGCGTACGGAAAAACGGCATAACCGCCATTTGCTAAAGACGTATATGCGGCGGCCATATCCACAACCTTAACTTCCGCCGCGCCCAAAACAAGCGCCGGTATGTCTTCCAAAGGCGTGGTAATGCCCATTATCCGCGCATTATGAATAATATCGCTACGTTTGAGATGTTGCGCAAGTTGCACAGCCGCCAGATTGTATGAATAAGCCAAAGCATCGGTTAAACGAACTAAACCGTGAGATTTTTTATCATAGTTTTCGGGTGTCCATTTTTTAATGCGGATCGGTTCGTCGGCAATCAGGCTCTCGGGCGTAAAGCCTTGTTGCAAAGCGGTAATGTAAACAAAGGGCTTAAAAGCCGACCCTGGTTGTCGCAAAGATTGTTCAGCGCGGTTAAATTGGCTTTTTTGATAATCTACACCGCCGACCAGTGCTTTAATAGCCCCCTGATAATTAAGAACAACAACCGCGCCTTGCGTCACATTTTTATTCCGATTCTGTTCAATGCTTTCTTGAAGAATTTTCTCGGCCTTTTGCTGTAAATCTTGGTCAAGGGTGGTGCTCACATAAATATCTTGGTTACGCTCGCCGATATAAGCATTAACTTCACGATATACCATATCGGCAAAATGCCGCGCGCCCTCTACTTTATATTTTTGAGCATCAAATAGAGGTTCACGAAGAGCCTGTTGATATTCTTGTTCTGAAATAGTGCCATGATCAAGCATCAATTGAAGCACAACCTCAGCGCGCTCCTGAGCTTTTTGCGGATAAGAGATTGGATTATACCGAGACGGCGCTTTGAGCATGCCGGCCAAAACGGCGGCTTCTTTGAGGCTTAAATCCCGCGCGCTTTTGCCGAAATAGCGGTTGGCGGCGGCCTCAAAGCCATAAGTGCCAGCCCCCAAATAAACGCGGTTCAAATAAAGCGTTAAAATCTGATCTTTGGTAAATTTATGCTCCAACCAAAAAGCAAGCAAGAGTTCTTGCACTTTACGCTTAATGCTTTTTTGAGAAGTCAGGAACAAATTTTTAGCCACTTGTTGCGTAATGGTGGAAGCGCCTTGGGCATAGCGGCGTTTTAATAAGTTGACCAACATAGCGCGCGAAAAACCAATAACATCAAACCCAAAGTGTCTATAAAAACGTTTATCTTCAACATCAACAACAGCGGCTGGAACATAATAGGGCAGATTTTCAAGATAAATCACTTCTGAAAAACTATTTCCGAAAGTAAAAATTTCGTTGCCATTCTCGGCAATAACAGTTGTGGACGGACGGCGGGCATGCGCCACTGCAGCCGACATATCAGGAAGCGTGAGCCAACAATATGTCAAAAACAAACAAAGAGCGCCTAAAAGAGCAACAAACAAATAAATTAAGGGCTTAAGCCACCACCGCCTTTTAAAAAACGAGCGTTTGCGTGCCGACTTTTTAGATTTTTTGGAAGCCGATTTTTTGCTTTTTGCTTTTGCCATAGTGATGATAACCCTTCAAAATAATATCAAAAAATACCACAAATTTCTTAAGAAAAAATTACGGCATAAAATTTTTTTAGGACTTGGCGAAAGAAAAAAAATCGGTTATATTGGCAAAAAGTTTGGAAAGGATAGGAAAATGGCAAAGAAAATTTGTTTGGTTGACGGCTCGGGCTACATTTTTCGGGCGTTTTACGCTTTGCCGCTCTTATCGGCATCGGACGGCACGCCGACAAACGCGGTTTTGGGCTTTTTGAACATGTTTGCAAGGCTGACGGCTAAAATTGATTGCGATTATTGCCTTGTGCTGTTTGATGCCAAACGCCAAAATTTCCGTAATGATATTTTTGCGGATTATAAAGGAACGCGCCGTGAAACGCCGGAAGAGCTTATTCCTCAATTTCCGATTATCCGCCAGGCGGTTGATGTTTTGAGCCTTAATCATCTGGAAATGGAAGGCTATGAAGCCGATGACCTGATTGCCACATACACCAAAATGGCTTTGGATGAGGGCATGGAGGCTGTTATTGTTTCGGCGGATAAAGATTTAATGCAACTCATCCGCCCCGGCGTGACCTTTTATGACGGCATGAAAGACAAGTTTTTTACCCCTGAAGATGTTAAGGAAAAGTTTGGCGTTTATCCGGACCGCGTGATAGATGTGCAAGCCCTAGCAGGCGATTCCACAGATAATGTGCCGGGTGTGCCGGGGATTGGCTTGAAAACGGCAGCAGAACTTGTCAATACCTTTGGTTCTTTAGAGGGGGTTTTGACGCATGCGGCGGAAATCAAACAAAACAAACGGCGCGAAACATTGCTCGCAAACATTGAAAATGCCAAAATTTCCGAACAACTGGTGCGCCTGAAAGATGATGTGCCGGTTCAAGATAAAATTGAAAAGTTTACCTGCCGTGCGCCTGATTTAAAAACCGTGATGGATTTTGTTGAAAAGTACGAGCTTTTTAGCGTCCGCGCCCGCATGGAACGCTGGGTGGCAGATCAAACCGCGCGCTGTGGCACACATCTGGAAAAACAAGCCTTCACGGCTCCCGTTGTTGTTGAAAAGCATTATGAGCTTATTCAAGACGCGGAAGGCTTGAAACGTTGGAATGAAAAAATCTTAAAAGCGCGCCGTTTTGCGATTGATACGGAAACAACGGGCTTGAACCCTTTTAAGGATAAAATTGTAGGCTTTTCTCTTGCCACCGCGGCGGGCGAGGCGTGTTACGTGCCGTTAGCACACGGACAAGATGCCCCCACGGATTTATTTGCACCGCAACAACTCACGCGCCCAAAACAAGTGAGCCTTGAAGAAGCCGCGCGGTTTTTAAAACCGCTTTTAGGAAGTAAATCGCTTTTAAAAATTGGGCATAACATCAAGTTTGACATGCACTTTTTAAGCCAAATTATCGGCAAAGACGAAGAGATTTTTCCTATAGAAGATACGGCGGTCATTTCCTACGATTTAGACAGCTCCGAGCACGGGCACGGCATGGACGAGTTAGCCAAATTGTTTTTGGATTATGACACCATTAAGTATGAAGATGTTTGTGGTAGCGGACGCAATAAAATCACGTTTGATCAAGTGCCTTTGGATAAAGCGCTTGATTATGCCGCGGAAGATGCAGACATCACTTTGCGCCTTTATGATGTTTTAAAACCACGGCTTATAAAGGAACATAAAACCGCGGTGTATGAAAATTTTGACCGTCCGCTGATTGCCATTTTGCAAAGCATGGAGCAAAAGGGCATTATGCTTGATACCAAGGGGCTCATGGATTTAGATGCCGAATTTGCCGCCAGTCAAACAGCGCTTGAAAAAGAAATTTATGCGCTGGCAGGACAGGAATTTAATTTAGCATCACCCAAACAAATTGGCGAAATTTTGTATGTAAAAATGGGCTTAAAGGGCAAAAAAAACACAAGCGGCAGTTTCCAAACAGGCGCGGACGTGCTGGAAAAATTAGCCCAAGAGCATGAGCTCCCTGCCAAAATTTTAGATTGGCGCGCATATGCCAAACTACAGTCTACCTATACTTCCGCCCTGTTAAATGAGTTGGATAAAGACAAACGCGTGCACACCACATTTTCGCAAACGGTGGTTAATACGGGGCGTTTAGCCTCTTCTAACCCGAATTTGCAAAATATCCCGATTCGGACGGAAGACGGGCGCAAAATTCGTTCATGCTTTGTGGCGCGCGAGGGTTATAAGCTGATTGCGGCGGATTATTCGCAGGTGGAATTGCGCCTTTTGGCGGCGGTGGCAGATGTGAAAGCGTTAAAAGAGGCTTTTCGTCATGGAGTGGATATTCACGCCTCAACAGCCTCGCGCGTTTTTGGCGTGCCGTTGGAAGAAGTGAGCAAAGAATTGCGCCGTCATGCTAAAGCTATTAATTTTGGCATTGTGTACGGTATCTCGCAATATGGTTTGGCGCGTCAAATCGGGGCAAAGCCTGATGAGGCCAAGCGCTATATTGACTCTTATTTTGCCGCGATGCCCGAGATTAAAACTTATATGGAGCAAACCAAAGCTTTCGCGCATAAAAACGGCTATGTCTTAACACCCTACGGACGTAAAATTTCAATTTCGGGGATTAACGACCGCAACAAACAAATTGTCGGCTTTGCCGAGCGCGCGGCGATTAATGCGCCCATTCAAGGTGGCGCGGCGGACATCATTAAATTGGCAATGAAAAACATTCAACTAAAACTTCAAGAAAGAGGTCTTAACACATTGATGTTGCTTCAAGTTCACGATGAACTTGTTTTTGAATCGCCTGTTGATGAAGTCTCTCTTGCCGCCGATTTAATTAAAGAGGAAATGGAAAAAGTTGTTCATTTTGACATACCGTTTATTGCGGAAGTTGGCATCGGTGATAATTGGGGCGAGGCACATTAAGGAGAAAATAATGAAAGTGGTGTTTCAAGGCGTGGCGGGCGCTTATTCTTATTTGGCGGCGCAACATATTTTTCCTAAAGCGGAATTAGAAGGATGCGAAACTTTTGATAATGTTTTGGATAAGGTTCGCGCCGAAAAGGCAGATTATGCCGTTATTCCAGTAGAAAATTCAACGGCGGGGCGCGTGGCGGACGTTCACTTTCTGTTGGCGCAAACGGGCTTGAGCATTATCGGGGAATATTTTTTGCCTGTGCATCATCAACTTTGGGCTTTGCCTGAGGCAAAATTAGAAAACATCAAAACAGCTTATTCGCATCCGCAAGCGTTGGCACAATGCTCGGCTTTTTTGAAAAAACGCAAGATTGAACCAGCGGCGGCTTTAGATACGGCGCTTTCGTGCCGTTTAATCAGCCGTATGAAAGATGCCACCAAAGCGGCGATTGCCTCAGAAGCGGCAGGCAAACTTTATGGTTTAAAAAAAGTGGCGGCAGATATTGAAAATATTCATAACAACACAACGCGTTTTTTGGTGATGAGTCGTTATGTTTTAACAAAATTTGAGGAAGGCGTGGCTTATAAAACATCGTTATTGTTTCAAGTGCGCAACATTCCTTCGGCTTTGTTTGAGGCCTTAAAATGTTTTGCCAACGAGGGCTTAAACTTAAGCAAAATAGAGAGTTATTTGCTTGACGGTCGTTTTGTGGCGGCGCAATTTTATGTGGATATTGAAGCCTCAGGCAAAGATCCGCGTTTTGTACGAGCTTTGCAACATCTAGAAAAGGTGTGCAAAAAGGTTCGTGTTTTAGGCACTTATCCAGTTTTAGAGAGCGCTTTAGTTTAAGTTTAATATTGAAGCAAGGTCGTTACGGGCGCGAAAGTTTCAAGCTTTTGGCGTCCGTTTAAGGCTTTAAGCTCAATCAGAAAAGCCACGCCGACAATTTGCCCCTGAAGTTTTTGAACAAGCTTACATGCGGCAACGGCAGTACCGCCGGTCGCCAAAAGGTCGTCCACAATCAAAACACGATTATACGGTTGAATAGCATCCGCATGGATTTCCAAAGCGTTTGTGCCATATTCAAGGGCATATTCTTCCGAAATGGTTTTATAAGGAAGCTTGCCGGGTTTGCGCATCAGGACAAGCCCGCAGTTGAGCTTGTTAGCAAGTGGCGCGCCTAAGAGATAGCCCCTCGATTCTATCGCCGCAATATAATCTATGTTCGTATTCTTAAAACGTTCATAAAGTTGGTTGATAATCTCGGCATAGCAGGCAGGGTTTTGAAGCGCAGGCGTAATGTCGCGAAACAGAATGCCGAGTTTCGGGAAATCAGGGATAACGCGAATAAATGAATCAATATCAACGGACATAGTGAGCCTTCCTTAAAGTTTTACCTTCAAATTTTAAGGAATAAAAATTAAAATGTCAAAGAAAAAAAGGAACAAAAATAAACTTGACAAGTAAGTAAAAAAAAGTAAACTTGAACAAAATTTATTATTGTTAAATCATTAAAATTACCATTATGGAAGCAAATTTAAAAGAAGAAGCTATCAGTCTTTTTCGGGTAAATTGTGGTCATGAACCGCAAGAGGAAGGGTTGAATTACATTGGTATATACAACCCATGGAAATTAAGATTTTCATACGTTTATGCGCCCTCGGAGAAAGAGTATCAGGCTTATGTGGAAGTTCAGACGAAGTTGCGTAAAGTTGTGAAATTTATGTGCGCTTATTCGCTGGTGTTCCTGTTTTTGGCGGTATTAAACCTTGTGTTGATGGGATATTTTGATCAATATATCTTTGAGATATTATATACCTTTTTGGCGGTTATTTTGTTCACCGCTTTAGCCGGGTTTATTTGGGTGTTACATATTTTTAGAAAACTCAAACCCAAAGAAATGAGTTATAAAGGGAAAATTTGCCTCATCCGTAGCACAAACAATGGCTAATCAAAAAGCACCGCTTGAAAAAGTGGTGCTTTTTTGTGATTGATACTCAAAACATATTAAAATTTTCACCTATTCAGCCCAAGGGCTCTGAAAATGCCGATAAGCCCTTCAGCGGCAATATCATTATCAATTTTGCCGTCTTGATTGAAGTGATAAAAATTCATCACGCCGATGGAGAAAACTTTACCAGTTGGCGGCAAACCCATAAAATTACCGTCATGCGTGCCACAGCATGTCCAGCGCACCGCCACCACATCGCCTTCGGCAACCATTTCTTCAAGCTTCCACGAAACATCGGAAAAACTTTGGCGCATCATCTCAACAACCGACAAATATCCTTTGCCGCCGTAGAGCGGCTTATCGGAAACAGGCGTTTGAAAAGCCGCTGTGTCGCTGATCAGTTCTTGAGCAAGCGCTTGGTCATTGGTATTAATCATTTTTTCAAAGCGTTTCATCGCCCTTTTATTTTGTTCTATCGTCATCAAACTTCTCCTTTTTGAAGAGAGCTTAACACAAAAAATATTATTTTCAAGCGCCTCTTTGCATAAAAGAAGCTCATTTTGAATAACAAAAATAAAAAAAATATATTGACACAGTGTCAGAATAGGTTTATTTAAATTGACATCGTGTCAGAATTGTGTTTGTAGAACATGGGCGGACATAACTTTTGGGTGTCATAAACCATAAATTTGATAAAGGATGAATAAAATGACGATGTGGATTATCATCATGTGGACAGTTATTGCTTTTGTCATGGCGGCAGTATTTTATCTCGGAGATAGAGTGCCGAATTTATTTGAGTTTGAAAGCATCAGTCAATGGGGACATTTTAAAAAATTTTCTTTAGGATTGTTAATGACGTTAGGGTTTTCCGGATTACTCGCCCTTTGTATAGATTTTGTAAATGCCCTTGTCTGTGTGATGTACCTAGCAATGATTTGGGCAGTGAGTGATTTTGCTTTTTGGCTGATAGAGAAAATTGGCGGCTTTACCTTCACGCATTATTATGCCGGTTGGATAGCCCTCTTCGTGACGGTTATGGCTCTTTCTCTCGGTTGGTACTTCAATCATAAGGTATGGCAAACAGATTATGAATTAACGACATCAAAAGAAATACCGGACTTAAAAATTGCAATGTTTGCCGATTCGCACATCGGGACAACGTTTGATGATGAGGGGTTTGCAAAACATTTAGAGGCCATTCAGGCCCAAAATCCCGACATACTTGTGATTGTCGGGGATTATGTTGATGATGGCACAACAAAAGATCAAATGATAAGAGCCACGCGCGCATTGGGAAAAATAAATACCAAGCAGGGTATTTATTATGTTTCAGGCAACCATGATAAAGGCTACTATGGCGCGGCTTATCGCGGTTTTTCCGAACAAGACCTTATAAATGAGCTTCAAAATAATGGGATTGTTGTTTTGCAAGATGAAGCGATTTTGATAAATAATGATTTTTATCTCATCGGACGTCGCGACTATTCTGAAGTTAAAGAAAGGGGAGGCAAGCGCAAATCAATTCATGCGTTGACTTCTGACTTGGATAAAAACAAATACATGATTGTCTTAGACCATCAACCTGTGGAATATGATAAGGACGCCGAAGCCGAGGTGGATTTGGTGTTAAACGGGCATACGCATGGCGGACAGCTTTTTCCGTTTAATCAGGTTGGTAAATGGATTGGTGCGAACGATTTAGTTTATGGGCATGAAAAACGAAAAAATACAGATTTTATTGTAACGTCAGGTATTTCTGATTGGGCCATTAAATTTAAAACCGGTACAAAATCTGAATTTGTGATAATCAACATTAAAAAAGGAGAATAATATGAAAGTCTTTTACTATAATTTCAAACCATGGAATTTGTGGTTGTTGTTTAATATTGCCTTAACCTTATTGGTTGGCTCGTGTTTGATGTGCGGTTGGCGCATTCTGCTTTATCCGCAAATGTGGATTATCTTTGGGACAGTCATTTTTTCTTGGAGTTTATGGTACTACAAATATATCCATCCGCAAGTGATGGCGGTAATAACAGACGAAAGTATTAAAATTGATCATACCAATCCGCTCAAATGGAAAGATATTGATTACGCACAAGAAAAAGAAGTTGTTTGTTGTTTCAAAAAATATCGTGTTTTAGCACTGATTCCAAAGAAAAACATAAATTATAAATATAATTGGTTACAAAAACATAATCCTTTTCCAGAATTCTCAATTCCTTTATATGGTTTATTAACACCGGAAAATGAAAAAGAAATAGTAAAAATTGTTTCTAAAAAAGTGAAGATAAAACATACAGTCAAATCAGAATAGGAGGTCTATATGTCGTCTAAACCTACTTTTTCTGAATTCATGATCTTTTATGAAAAAGTTCAAGTTTTTTTTGAACATAGGCCTTCTCCATGGGCATGTCGGTTACTTTTTGAAGCAATGAGAAGTGCCACGCTTATTAAAGATGTTTCCCCTGTTTTAGATAAGGTTCAAGAAAAATTATCTCATAAGGATATTGACGATTTGATACGTTGGACACGTAATCGCACCAATGTATACTTAGAAAAAGCAAGAAATACAGAGCCTTTAGATAAAAAATATGATGTGGCCGCGACAATGATGGCTTATTTTGGTCTCACGGAGTGTTTGCATGAACATGGGGCGTTTACAGAACGGGTTTTTGAAGAATTAAGAGCTGAATTTGGGGACAAATATCTTCAAGAGCTTCAAAAAATTGATCAAGACTTTCTATCAGTTGATACAAAAAAGCTGTATAAACAAACCCAAGTCAAGGATTGGCCTGATAATGAAGCTGCTTGCAAATACCTTGTTTTAAAGCAATGGCAAGATGATCAACATGTCTATTATTTAGATCATATTGAGAAGTTTATTTGGCCCTTGGAAGATGCATATATTCAATCAAAAGGCCCTCATGATTATTTTCCGCCCAATTTGAAGCACATTAATAACATAAATGCATTGAAGGTCAGAGCCCTGACAGAAATTAGTGAAAAGTCTATTGTGAATGTTGATGATTTGGCAATGGCTTATTTAGCCGGCTTAGATAAAGAATTAATTAAGTTAATTGGTGGAAAAGCATACGGTTTGACTGTATTGAGAGCGGCAGGTGCAAATATTCCTGAAACTTTTGTGTCGCCGGTTACAGCTGCCACATTAAATGAAACAGATTTGAAATGTTTACCGAATTATAAATATGCTATTCGCAGTTCGGCGGACATAGAAGATGGCTCTAAACATTCTTTTGCAGGCATGTTTGATTCATTTTTAAATGTTGGGCGACGTCATATTGCAGATGCATATCAAAATGTAAAGTTGTCGGTTGATAATTCACGAGTGCGATCGTATTTAGCCCTAAACGGACTTTCAGATCCTCACATGGCAGTTGTTATTCAGAAATTTAAAGAGCCAACAATATCCGGTGTTTGGATTGGTTCTCATGCTAATGGCGGGGTATTGGAATGGGTAGAAGGAAATGGTGAAAAACTGGTTTCTGGAAAAGTTACACCAAATCACGAAGAAATTGATGGCAATACAACTCAAGAGAATTGTTTAACATTAGGTGGAAAATCAATTGCAAGGCAACTCATTCAATTGCAAAATGTTGTATCTACATCAGGCATCGCTGATTTTGAATGGTGTGTGCTTGATGAAGAACTGGTTCTTCTTCAATATAGACCGGTAACAGCCTCAATTACAAACTCAAACGAATCCCAAAAAGATGAACCGGTAAGTTCTAAAGATTCTTTCAAGGGCTTGGCTGTGTCTCCGGGTGTTGTTGAAGGTCCTGCAAAATTTGTTAGAAAAATAAATGAATTAGATTCATGGACAGAGGGTGACATCCTTATGGCATGGTTTACAGATCCAGAATGGATGCATGTTTTGTCAAAGTCATCAGGTATTGTAACTGCGGTAGGCGGTTTTTTGTGCCATACTGCAATTATTGCGAGAGAGATTGGTATCCCCTGCGTTGTTGGCATCGGTGGGGATGCTATGAAGAAGATATGGGACAAAACATATCTTTCTATAAATGGAACGACAGGTGTCGTTTCAACAAAAGTAAAAAATAAATGAAATTGTGTCAGAATAGGAGAATAAAATGCCAAAAGCCTCAACAGAACTTACAAAAGCCCGACAAACTGAAATCATCAATGCGGCAGAAAAACTTTATCAAACCAAAGGCTTTAATGAAATCTCGCTTAAGGATATTGCTGATTTAACAAGCTTTACCCGAACATCTATTTATAATTATTTTCAAACAAAGGAAGAAATCTTTTTATCTTTAAATAAGCGGCAATATGAGTTTTGGGTTCAAGATTTGGAAGAAATTATGCAAAAAAATAAAAGCTTGTCAAAAGATGAAATTGCTCAAAAAATTGCAAAAACCTTACAAAAAAGAGAGCAAATGCTCAAATTAACCAGTATGAATCATTTTGAAATGGAAGCAAACAGCCGCCTGGAGATTTTAACGGAATTTAAATTTGCTTTCGGTAACGCCCTTAAAACAATGCAACAGCTGATAGAAAAATTTTGCCCGGAAATGCACAAAAAAGATGCCGAACATTTTGTTTATGCACTGTTTCCTTTCATTTACGGGATTTACCCGTATACAGCCGTCAATGAAAAGCAACGTTTGGCTATGAAAACGGCAAAAGTCGGGTTTAAATATCAAAGCATTTATCAAATCGCTTATCATTCTATTCAAAAACTTTTAGCATAAGAAAGGCAGGGAAATGGAATACATCAATTTAGGAAAATCTGATTTAAATGTTTCGCGTATTTGTTTGGGTTGTATGGGTTTTGGCGATTCCAAAAACGGCCAACACACTTGGACGATAGATGAATTTGCCACGCGCGAAATCATCAAAAGTGCACTTGAAAAAGGTATTAATTTTTTTGATACGGCGATTGTTTATCAAGGTGGCACCAGTGAGCAATATCTAGGGCGTGCGCTCAAGGATTTTGCCAAACGTGAGGAATGCGTGATTGCCACAAAGTTCACGCCTCGTACGCCGGAAGAAATCAAAAATCATATATCCGCGCAACAACACATTGAAAATTATCTGAACAAAAGCCTGCAAAATCTCGGAACAGATTATGTTGATTTATACATTTATCACATGTGGGATTATCATACGCCAATGGAAGATATTATGGAAGGCTTAAACAGGGTGGTTAAACAGGGAAAAGCGCGTTATATAGGCATTTCAAACTGCTTTGCATGGCAACTTTGCAAGGCGAATAATTATGCTCAAAATAACAATTTGGCGCAATTTATTTCTGTTCAAGGGCATTATAATTTAATTCATCGCGAGGAAGAACGCGAAATGATTCCTTATTGCAAGGAAGAACATATTGCCCTAACGCCTTACAGCGCTTTGGCATCAGGACGTTTGGCTCGTTTAGGCAAGGGCAATACGAAGCGTGCCAAAGAAGATAGCTATGCGAAATTTAAGTATGATAAAACAGAAAAAGAAGATAAGAAAATTATTGAAAGGGTGGCGGAGCTTGCGCAAAAAAAAGGCGTGACCATGACGGAAGTCTCGCTTTCTTGGCTTTTGACAAAGGTTGATTCGCCTGTTGTTGGTGCAACAAAATTATCTCATTTGGAAGATGCTGTCAATTCAGTTCATTTGCACTTAAGCACGGAAGAAATTTCTTGGCTTGAGGAGCCTTATTTACCGCATGCCTTGGCGGGCGTGATGGCGCAAAATAAGCCGCAAGCATCTTTGGAAAATCATGTTTGGGTGCAAAACGCAAGAAAAATAGATAACACAGAAAGGTAATGTATATGAATAGGCGTGATTTTCTAAAAGGTTGTGCCGCAGCTCTTGCACTTTCGGCAATGCCTAAAATATTAAAAGCAGAAGGAGAAAAGAAAATGAAAATTTTGGTTTTAACAGGTAGCCCGCGCAAGGGTGGAAATTCTTCAACGCTTGCCGATAATTTTATCAAAGGCGCAAAAGAAGCCGGACATCATATTGAGCGTTTTGATGCCGCTTTTAAAAATGTGCATCCGTGTATCGCTTGCAACAAATGCGGTATGAATGGACCTTGCGTTTTCAAAGATGATTTTGAATTTGTGCGCCAACATATTGTTGATGCTGATGTGGTGGTTTTTGCAACCCCGATGTATTATTTCGGGTTTTCAGCGCAGCTGAAGGCCGTTATTGACAGATTTTATGCCCTTAATGGTCAAATTCATCGGCCGAAAAAAGCTGTTTTACTTATGACTTATGCCGACACTTCATCTCATGAGGCGCAACCGATAACATTGCACTATCAAACCCTGATTAATTATTTAGGTTGGGAAGATGCGGGACAAGTCATTGCCCCAGGTGTTTGGCCTGTCGGCGCTGTGGAGCACACGTCTTATCCGGCCAAAGCGTATGAACTTGGTAAAAATATAGGATAAAAACGATGAACATCATGAAATCTGTTTTTTTAGGTTTGGTTTTGGCTGGTACGATGAGTTTCGTCTGTACAGCTGAAGAAACAAAGGGCAAAAATATGTCGGTTACCATCAATATTTATTATACCGGCGAAAACGGCAACGCGCGTAAATTTGCCGAAGAAATGGAAGAAAGTGGCACCGTTGCGGCGATTCGTCATGAGCAAGGTAACAAACGGTATGAATATTTTTATCCAAAAGATGATAAAGAAACAGTTCTGTTAATAGACAGTTGGGAAAGTCAAGAGGCTTTAGATAAACATCATGCCACACCGATGATGGATAAAATTACGCAACTGCGCAATAAATACGATTTGCATATGAAAGTTGAGCGCTATGTGGAAGATATTTCAGGCATTCCCGCAGAAGATAAAAGCTTTATAAGGGAGTAGAGGTTTTATGTTTTTTAAAATCAAAGACGATTTATGCCTCGTGATGACATTTTTTTTGATGATGCAAACAGCAAGTGCTCAAGGTGTGGTTGATGTGCATAGTCACATCATTTTGCCGGAATATCTTTCTTTTTTGAAGGAAAATCATGCCGAACTTCAAGAAACATTTCCGCTTCCGCAATGGAATATGGATGAACATCTTCAGTTTATGACAGATTTAGGCATAGATTATTCGGTTTTATCACTTCCCGCGCCACAACCTTATTTTGGAGATAAGGAAAAAAGTGCCGATGTTGTGCGAAATTTAAATAATTTATCGGCAAAAGTCCGTGATTTACATCCCGATAAATTTAAGTTTTTAGCAACATTGCCTTTGCCGGATGTTCAAGCCTCCATTCAGGAAGCAAAATATGCTTTTGAAGTGTTGCATGCGGATGGAATAAAATTAGCGACCAATAGTTATGGGCAGTATTTAGGCGATGAGGCCCTTGATGAGCTGATGAGCGTTTTAAACGATTATAATGCGGTTGTTTTTATTCATCCGCATCGTCCTGAACCTTATAACGAGAACATTATTCAAACAACGCCCTTGGCAATGTATGAATATCCGGCTGAAACAACGCGAGCGGTTGTGAATATGATTGCGCGTAACGTGCCGGCAAAATATCCGAATATTAAGTTTATTGTGCCACATTGTGGCTCTTTTTTGCCATTGGCTATACCGCGGATGAAAGCTATTTTTCCGGCAATGAAAAGCAAAGGTTTAATGCAAGACATTGATTGGGAGAAAAATTTGGCGGCTTTCTATTACGATTTAGCAGGTGTGCCGACACCGGCATTAATTAAAACAATGCTGACAATAACAACGCCAAAACATATTTTATACGGTTCGGATTATCCGTACCAGCCCTCAGAAGTTTTGAAAAAGAATTTGGACAACTTGCGTCAGAGTTTAAAAAAAGATCAAGAGCTTGCGCCTTTTGCTGATGCAATTTTGTATCAAAATGCCGTTAACTTATTTGAGAAAGGAGAATAAAAATGCCCGTTATGACATTAGAAACAGCAAAACTGACAAAAGCGCAAAAGAAAGCTTTGGTCAAAGAATTAGCGCCACTTTTTGCAAAAATCATTAAAATGCCGGAAGAAACGATTTATACTTTCATCAAGGAAAATGAAGCCGATAATGTCGGTGTTGGTCAAAAATTGCTTTCAGAAATGCACGCCCCAAAACAGAAAAAAATAGGTTGTGATTAGTACAACACGGAGAGCGTGTGCAAATACGCCGAAAGTCCCCTTTTTAATGGCGCTTGTGAGAAAAGTTTGGTAAATGAACATTAAAAAAGACAGCACATGATTTTTTTATTTCAAAGAAACACAAGATATACCATCAGTTTGATATTTGCTTGACTTTTATGCTTTTTCCAATACGTTTAAATAGTTTGTTAGTATGTTTAATATATCATCAAAACTCTTACTATTTGATATTAAAGTACTTTTTGTCGCTTCATACTTATCGTCATGAGATATAGAATTTCTAAATTTTATAAAATTACAATATATCTCCCAATCTTTATCATCAGTAATGATTGCGTCAGAGAAAACATCATGAATTAAATCCTTAAAAGTATCTCCTTTTAAACCTCCATGAAGTTGTTTAAATTTTCCTTTAATAAAATCTGCATATTTTTTAGAAAATTCATTTTCTGAAAGTTTTCTAATTATTAAAGAATTTAACTCTTTTTCAAAATCAGCATAAATGCATATTGTCATGTAGTCAAAAGAGATTGTATCAAATAAAATCTCTGAACCAGATAAAGAATTTCTGATTGTTTTTACATCTTCCCATTTTGCTTTTGAAATATTCAGAAAATCAGTCATTAAAAGCCTCAAAAGCACTTTTCATTCTAGCATTAACTTTAACTTTAGAGGTCGTACCTGATTTGTCATCATAAATTTTAAATGACACAGAATTCTTATAATTATAATACCTTTGCTTTATGTCAGAAAGATCTTGTTTATATAATAAAGCGTTCATAACAGAGTCTAATAAAATATAATTTATTTTTTTGCTATTTAATGTAAAAGGAAAAGCCCCTAATTGTTCCACAATCTTTTGACAAGTTATTTCAAATTTTTTGTTAAACTCTTCAAACGTTCTATCTTTGTTGTTATTTGTAAATAAATTTAAAAAACTCTTCATTCCGGTATAGTTATTTACTTCTTTTGTTGAAGTGTCAAAATTTATATATATAGCTAAAATCCTAAGCAAAAGTTCTACATCTAAAAACCTGTTATCAGCTTCCTCTTTTCCTATAATCTTACGCCAGAAAATATTTTTATTTAATTTTTCCAAACTTTTTATTAACTCACCATAACTAATAGCTCTTCTAACTTCCATTGCATTCAAGGCTGTGCTTCCTGTATTAAGTCGTTCAAAAAGATTGTACAAAAACACATCTCCTTTTGGGGAAATTTCACGCACAATTATGCAATTCAAAAAGGTGTTATTAAGTTTATCTTGAGCATTTGTTGAGAGATCCTTAAATTTTTTACCTCTATATTGTTCATTTTTAATAATAAGGCCAAACCCATTTTCTAAGTACTCCTTGATTGTTGAGATTCTTTGTAATCCATCTATGATCCAATATTGTTCAACTCCTTTTTGTTTATATAAAATTACTGGAGGAACAGGATAGGAAGCTAAAAAAGATTCTATTAATTTGCTCTTTGTTTGTATCGTCCACACTTCATTTCGTTGAAAATGAGGTTTTATAAAGTTGGAATTAAACTTTTCATAATATTCTCTTAAGCTATAGTTTCCCACATAACTGATAACTTCATTTTCTATAATATCAACATCTTCATCCGTTGATTTTTCCTCATCGGTCATATCGCCATTAATATCTAATTCGTTTAGTTCTTCTTCTATCATATGTCTTCTCCTCATTTTAACAATCCCTCTAATACGCCTTTTTGTATCATATCAAGATTGATGATATAATCGGTTGTATTGAATGTATCACGCAATGGGCGCTGGGTTGTCTTCCAGCCATATCCGTCTGTTACCCAAATAAATTGGTGACCATCTCTTGTCCACTGATGATAAATATCAGCGTATTCTCCGGCAGTAGATTTTAATTTAGAACCACCGCCGCCATAAAAGTTCGTTTCAATTAAATACAATTTCCTAGGAGTATTGATGGCAAAATCTATTCTCTTTGAAGATTTTGTTACTGTGATATTTTTGCCCCATTTTGCCTTGATTTTACCAGCGGTAGCTTGGGCAATATATTCGTAACCATTTCTCTCGCAAATATCTTTTACAAAAAATTCAACTAAATTCTCCATTGATGTACCGCTACGATTTTTGCGACCATTGGAATCAAGACCAACCTCAACACCGATGAAATAATCGGGAATTGATTTGATGCTACGATCGGAAATGAGTTTCAAAAATCCACTTTCTTTCAAGAATAAAACACCATCCTTAGCCGGCATTGGTTTTGAAAAGTCAAATCTTCTGGCATCAAAACTATTAGGGGTAACCAGTAAGCTGATTTTTTTATCTCTATCAGCCAATAATGCCGGAACGACACCAATAATTTGAGGGTAATCTGTCAGCAATGCCAGCGCTTCTTCCTCTATATTTTCCTTACCGACCAAAGTATTTAATAAATTTAATGAGCGTTCAACTTCGCGATAATTATGAATTACCTTTTTCCAGTTAACAAAATAATCCCATGACTTGATTGTTTCTTTTAAAGTGGCAATCAAATATGAAAAAACTTCATCATCATTGTTGCGATTCAATATGTTTTTGAAAACTGGATTATTTTTCATTTCTTATTCTCCTTATGTTGATATGCATCATAAATTCTTCTATCTGCCAAAGCAATAAATTCTGGATTTTTTTCAATGCCGATAAATTGCCGGCCTAATTTCATAGCGGCCACTCCGGTTGTGCCACTTCCCATAAACGGATCCAAAATCAGGTCATTTTCCTTTGTTGAAGCAAGAATAATTCTTTCCAATAACTCCAAAGGCTTTTGAGTCGGGTGTTTCCCGAAAAGTTTTTCTTTAGGGGAAGGTGTAGCAATAGCCCAAACACTGCGCATTTGCATGCTTGGCTTTTTAATAAAATCTGTCGGATAATTGCCATTTTTCATCAAATCATAATTAAAATAATGGCGAGATGTTTTATCTTTTCTGGCCCAAATCAAAGTTTCGTGACTGGCTGTAAAATAACGGCAAGACATATTTGGACTCGCATTTGGTTTAAACCATGAAATATCATTTAAAATATGATACCCTAACAATTGCATAGCAAAGCCACATTGATAAATACTATGATATGTCCCGGAAACCCATAATGTGCCGTTTGGTTTTAAAACACGCTTACAGGCTGATAACCATTTTTTATGAAATTTAAAATCTTCCTTAAAACCTTTGCTTTCATCCCAATCTCCTTTGTTAACAGAAACAACGTGCCCACTTTGGCAACTAATGCCCCCATTTGAAAGCATATATGGAGGGTCAGCAAATATCATATCAAAAGTATTTTCAGGAAAATCTTTTAATTTCTTAATACAATCTGCACAATATAAGTTATAAATCTCTTTCATTCTCAATAGTTCGTAATTAAAAGTTCCCTTACACCATCGCGACCATTTGGATCAGCATTAATCATTCTCTTTGCCCAAATTCTATGAATTTTGTAATCGCGATATAAACCATCAAAAAACATATCTTTAGGATTAGAATTGGTCGGATCAGAATTACTTAACATTTGCAAAGCACCTAATTTATCAGCTTTAGCAAAGATATTTTTCAAACGCTTTTGTTCATCATCGTTAAATTCAGAAACAGCATAAGAGTTAAAAGAACTCGCATTAATTGGACGATATGGCGGATCATAATAAATGAAAGTATCAGAGTTTACGTAGTCTAATGCAGAAGCAAAATCTGTTTGCAAAATTGTCGCACACTGCAGAGCCTTTGAAACTTCTCTTAAATTGTTTTCATCTAAAATTCGCGGATTCTTGTACTTTCCGACCGGAACGTTAAACAGCCCCTTTGAATTGACCCTAAACAAACCATTGAAACAAGTCCGATTTAAGCAGACGGTTAAAGCAGCACGCCTGATGAAATCTGTTGTATATTTATTAGCATCTACATTTTTATCAAATTGATTATATTCATCGCGAAGTGCATAATAGAAGACATTTTTATCCTGTGCAATAATATAAGACTGCTGTAAAACTGAAAGTTCAGCTATTAAATCTTCAACATTATTTTTGATAACATTATAAAGAATCACAAGCTCCGGATTAATATCAAATAAATAAGCGTCTTCAAAGTTATAATTGTTTGCCAACTCAAAGAAAACAGCACCACCACCCACAAAAGGTTCAATATAACGTTTTATAGCGCCAAATTTTAATTTGGTCGGTAAATGCTTCGTAATTTGAGGCAAAAGCATACCCTTGCCACCAGCCCACTTTAAAACAGGCTTAGCATAATACTCTAAATAGCTTTCATTTGAAATTAATGCAATATTCATTTTATATCCTAAACTAAAAACGAGTATAGTCCTATTTAAAAATTATAGCAATAAAAAAATTATTAATTGTTTTTTTCTTAACACTTTTCGCAAATTTGTGAGAAAATAAGGAGTAATTAATTCGGGATATAAATAAGACTGCCTTAAAGGCAGTCTTTTTTGGTCGGGACGAGAGGATTTGAACCTCCGACTTCTTGCACCCCATGCAAGCGCTCTACCAGGCTGAACTACGTCCCGTAATGTATCAAAATAATAAGTTTTTTAACGGTGCAAGAAGTCTCCGACTTCTTGTCTTGCTTGTAAGGGTGCAAGCACCCTAACGCGCTTCGGTCACTTGTTTTGTAACAACAGCTTTGCGACGCTACCGCTTGCGCGCTGTTTAACAAAACTGCGCCTGTCGTTAAAAAATGTTCCACCGGAACATTTTTTTGCCTCCAGCCCCATGCAAGCGCTTGACCCAAGCTGAACGACGTCCCGTAATGTATCAAAATAATAAGTTTTTTAACGGTGCAAGAAGTCTCCGACTTCTTGTCTTGCTTGTAAGGG
>CANPYS010000015.1 GCA_947588655.1 uncultured Alphaproteobacteria bacterium
AGAGCCTATAAAAACAACAAAAGTAATTGTTGTTTTTTAGGCGAGATAACGCGATTGTTAGCTTGCGAGGTGCTGATAAGTGCCAAAGCAAGCGTTACAGAGCGGTGACCGAAGCGAGTTAGTTTTGCGATGAACGCAAAACTTACGAGCAAGAAGAGGCTATAAAAACACCAAAAGTAATTGGTGTTTTTTTACTCATTTAAGCCACTTGGACATCAAAGATAATCGGTTTGCCCTCTATGGTTTCAGACGTTCCGCCCGCAGCCGTCTGCTCCACCTTAACGGCTAAAACCTGCTCAGCAATATACGCCTCGTTTTCCTTGAGCGCCTGTGAAAGCTCGGCATCTGATGTCTGCCAGCTCAAAACAATGCGATCCGAAATATTAAAGTCTTTATCTTTACGCAATGTTTGCACCAAACGGACAAAGTCACGCGCAAGACCTTCGCGGACAAGCTCGGGCGTTAAAGTTGTGTTAAGCGTCACGACCGCCTTATTTTGCGCAAACGCGCGTCCAGCGACATTTTCTTTCATCTCAAGGCGCACTTCAAACAAATCAGGCGTGAGCGTTTGCCCTGCAATGCTCAACGTGCCGTCATCATTTAAGTGCCACACGCCTTGCTTATAAGCCGCCATAACCGCGCCCATTTCTTTACCTAAAGTCTTGCCCAAAAGCGGCGTGTAAAGATAAAGCTTTTTCACGGCATAAGCGTTTAAGTCGGTATCATAGCAAACTTTTTTAACGTTCAGCTCGTCTTTTACAATCTCCTCATAAGCGGGCTTTAAGGTTGCCCCGACAAGCGTTAAGGAAGAAAGCGGCAAACGGTTGCGCAGATTTTTTTCCTCGCGGATAAATTTGCCAGCGGAACATAAATCTTGCAGAAAATCCATTTCATCCATCAGGTTTTGTTGCAACTCAATTTCGCTTAATGCCGGATAATCGGTCAAATGCACCGATTCGCCTTTGGTGAGTGTTTTATAAACAAATTCACTCACAAACGGCATCAGCGGCGCCAAAATTTTGCTCAAGTTGAAAAGCACGGTATAAAGCGTGTCAAAAGCTTCGGCGTTGCCTTCCCAAAACCGATCGCGCGAACGGCGAATATACCAGTTGTTCAAAATTTCCATAAACGCCGCCGCTTCTGAAGTCGCCTTTGAAACATCATAACTTTCCAAGCCCTCTTGAACGGCGTTGCGTAAATGCTTGAGCTTGGATAAAATGTAATTATCCATCGCCTCGCTGGAACGGCTGATTTCTTTAGCCTCATATTCCTCGGCATTGGCATAAAGCGTGAAAAAGTAAAAAGCATTCCAAAGCGGAATAAGCGCCGGGCGCGCCGCCTTGGCGATTTCTTTGCCCTCTTTATCCACGGCGACATTGCCGCCTTTTAATACCGGCGAAGAAACCAAAAACCAACGCAAAGCCTCAGAGCCGATGTTTTCCAAAACCTCATTCGGATCAGGATAATTTTTGAGCCGCTTGGAAAGTTTTTGCCCATCTTCAGCCATCAACAGACCTGTGCAAATGCAGTTTTTGAACGCGGGCTTGCCCATTAAAGCGGTGGAAAGTACGGTTAATGTATAAAACCAACCGCGTGTTTGGTCAATCGCTTCCACAATAAAATCTGCCGGAAAATGACTTTCAAACCAAGCTTTATTTTCAAACGGATAATGCACTTGAGCATAAGGCATAGAGCCGGATTCAAACCAGCAGTCAAACACGTCTGAAACGCGGCGCATAAGCGTTTTGCCGGACGGATCATCAGGGTTTTTATAAACCACATCATCAATATAAGGCTTGTGCAGATTGGTCACTTCAACGCCTGTTTTTTGTTTTAATTCCGCCAAAGAGCCAAAGACATCAACCCGCGGATACGCCGGATTATCCGACTTCCAAACCGGTATCGGCGTGCCCCAAAAGCGGTTGCGTGAAATGGACCAATCGCGCGCGCCCTCAAGCCATTTGCCGAAACGTCCGTCTTTAATATGCTCCGGAATCCAATTAATTTGCTGATTGTTTTGCACCATTTCATCGCGAAAATCCGTCACGCGGACAAACCAGCTTGACATCGCCTTATAAATCAGCGGTGTATCAGTGCGCCAGCAATAAGGATAAGTGTGCGTGTATTGTTCTTTTTTAACCAAAAGCCCGTTTTCTTTCAAGAAAGCCAAAATCGGCTCATTTGTTTCAAAAACTTGTTTTCCCGCATAATCAGGCACTTCCGATGTAAATTTACCGGCCTCGTCAACAGGGCAGGCAATCGGAAAATCGGGATTATACGCGCGGCAGGCCTCAAAGTCGTCCTGACCGAAGCCAGGGGCAATATGCACCACGCCTGTGCCGTCTTCGGTGGAAACAAAATCGCCCGAAAGAACCTTAAAAGCGCCCTTTTCCTTGAGATGCTTAAAGTAAGGGAACATCGGCTCATAAGAAAGCCCCAAAAGCTCGGCGCCTTTTATGGTGCCAACCTGAACGGCGTTTTCAAGTTGCTTTTTATAACGCCCTAAAAGCGCTTGCGCCAAAACATATTTTTGTCCGTCTTCTTCCATAACGGCATAATCAATATCTTTGCCGACAGCCAACATCAGGTTAGAAGGCAACGTCCAAGGCGTGGTTGTCCAAACCAAAATTTTCATACCGTTTTCAAGGGTAAACATCACGGTAATCGCGGTATCGGTTTTTTCCTGATAGCCAAGGTTGACCTCAAAGTTTGAAAGGGGTGTTTCCGCCGCCCAAGAATAAGGCAAAACGCGATAATCTTCATAAACCAAGCCTTTATCATAAAGGGTTTTGAAGTTATGAATCACGCTTTCCATAAAGGGCAAATCCATGGTTTTATAATCGCGCGAGAAGTCCACCCAACGACCGATTCGCTTAAACATTTCAACCCAAATGCCCGAATATTTCAAAACATCGGCACGGCAAAAATTATTAAATTTTTCAACGCCGAAGGCTTCAATTTGCTTGCGTCCTGAAACGCCGAGCTGTTTTTCAGCCGACATCTCGGCCGGCAAACCGTGGCAATCCCACCCCAAGCGACGGTCAACTTTTTTGCCGTTCATGGTTTGAAAACGCGCCACAACGTCTTTGACGTATGAAACCATAATATGCCCGTAGTGTGGCGTGCCATTGGCAAACGGCGGGCCGTCATAAAACACAAATTCCGCCGCGCCGTCACGGTTATGAACCGATTTTTCAAACGTGCGGTCTTCTTCCCAAAATTTCAAGATTTCTTTTTCAAGCGCCACAAAGTCGGGCTTTGCTTTCACATCAGCATAATGTTTCATCTTTTCTACCTATTGTTAAAATTAAAGAATATTTTTTGAAAAATTTTGAATATAAAAAAACGAACCCCCTTTAGGGGATAATAATGAAACGGATTATGTTTAAAACTTTAATCATATTTCCTCAACTTCTGAGCTAAAATAAACCATCTGAAACCGTATGTCAACAAAAAAGAGGGACTTTGGAAACAAGCCCCTCTTGAAAGAAGTTCTCTAACAGAAAATACTAAAACGCATATCTCACGCCAAGATAAAATTCATTAGAGCGAGATCTCCACTTATTCCGTTCTTCTTCATCACGAATCACAAACGAGCCATTGTCCACATATCTGTAGCCGAGGTCAACGGAAACATTGTCTGTCGCGGCATAAGAAACGCCAGCGCCTAACTGCCATGCAAATTCATTAGAAGATTTTGACCAATTCTCATCGCTATCATCGCCAGTGTGTTTAACTTTTAGGCGAGCCATGCCCAAACCTGCGCCGACATAAGGCGTAAATTTCGTGCCTGTATCAATGTCATAATAAGCATTTAACATAACGGAATTGTTTTCTATTTTGATTTTTTCTCCCTCATCTTTTTCCTCTGCATCATCGTGCCAGTTCAGCTCTAATTCAGTTCTGATCGGACCAGTTTTAACACCATAAGCAAAGCTTGCGCCAAAGACTTCATCATTTAACTTATTTTTGCCGGTAGACTCACCATCCTTTTCGGGATTAAAATCCACCCATTTTACTTTGTTAGACATATCATTATATGTGCCTTTAACAGAAACATATTGTTGAAAATCAAGAGCGTTAGCGTTTGCAGCAAATAAAACTGTTGCAACACCTGCCATTAATAAAATTTTGTTCATAGTCGTATCCTTATAAAGTTAGAACATTTAGAGCGTTCTTTTTTAAAAAACATTGTCAAAAAAGGAACGTTAAAAATCAATGTTTTTAAATAAAGGATATTGACATTTATAGAGCTTTCAGATAGATTGATTTCAGACGTTCGTTTTTTTTCAATGTTTTTTAAACCCCGCAAAATCAGTAACCACAAAGCATTTGTGGTTTTTTTATTTATAAAATTTGCGAAGTGTATAAAAACTTTTTAAGGGATATTAGCGCACAACGTCATCTTGAAACCCAAAAACGTCATTCTGACGACCACCCTCCACCGTCATTCTGACGACTGGAGGGAGGAAGAATCTAGGTGGAAAAACCATCCGAATCGTCATGCTGAACTTGTTTCAGCATCTCTTTTATGAGATTCCGAAACAAGTTCGGCATAACTCTTTTATTTAGGTTGATGACGTTTTTGAGAAGTTTCAGAGTGACGGTGGAGTAATGTTCTGGACTTTTCGGCTTCTTGCTCATAAGTTTTGCGTTAATCGCAAAACTTACGAGCAAGAAGGAGGGCTGTCAGAGTTGTTTTTTAAGAGGTGGTGTTAGAGTGGTAGAAAACCATAAAAAAAACGCTCCTAAATAGGAGCGTTTTCTTTGGAAGTTTTACCGATTAAAACGAATATCTTAAACCGGCGGTCACTTCTTTCAAGTTGTTCAAGCGTGCCATGCCGAGGTAGGTGTAACGGCCCATCACACGGGCAGCAATATGCTCATTAAAGTCATACTGCATACCGATACCTGCACGGTAGCCGATTCGTTCTTGATGATGTCCCTTGACTTCAGGATATTTGAAACGAACACGATAGTTTGCCATACCCAAAGAGCCAAGGAAGTTAAAACCACTGCACCAAACCGGCGCATAACCATACAAATCAGCACCATAGGCTAAAAATTCGGTTTTATACTGCTCGCCGTCACGGTTGCTTTTTCTCTCGCCGGATTGCTGGAAAAACGCTTCCAAGCCGAGGTAATCATACATTCTGATACCAAGGTTGACAGCGCCTGAATTGTAACTATCTTTCATAGCACGTGCGGCACCGCCGAACTTGGCATAAGAATAAATATAGTCAGCACCAATATAAGGTTCATATTCTTTCAGTCCGTCAAAATAAGCGGCGTTGGCATTCATAGCGATAACGCTGGCAACACTCGCTAACAATAAAGTTTTTTTCATATTTAAACTCCTATTTATAAATAGTTTTGTTTCAATCAGTCAACTAAAGCATTACAAAACTTTAGCGTAACACTTCGCTTGTGTATATATTCTGTAAAAAAAGGTTTTAAATAGTGCATTTGAAAAAAATTATGTTACGCTTTCAAAAAAATATGAGGGAAAGATGTCTTTTTGCGAACCTGATATAAACTGTTGTTTATGCCCGCGCTTGGTTGACTTTAGAAAACAAAACAAAATCAAGTTTCCAAGCTATCACAACGCTCCTGTTGAAGCTTTCGGGGATTTAAGCGCTCAAATTTTGGTGGTGGGTTTAGCCCCCGGCTTAAACGGCGCGAACCAAACAAACCGCCCGTTCACAAACGATTATGCCGGTGATATTTTATATCCGGCGTTAAAAAAATTCGGCTTTGCGACGGGGGATTATCAAAAACGCAAAGATGATGGCTTTATGCTTAAAAATGTGCGCGTGACAAATGCTGTGCGTTGCGTGCCACCGCAAAATAAAGTCACAGGCGATGAAATTAAAACTTGCGGATGTTTTTTAAAAGCCGAAATTGAATCTATGCCGAATCTGCAAATTATTCTTTCCTTAGGGGCGGTGTCGCACAACGCGGTTTTAAAGGCGCTTCATATCAAACAATCCGCCTTTCACTTTGCGCATGGGGCAAAACATCTGTTACCAAAAGGGCAGATTTTGATTGATTCGTACCACACCTCACGCTACAACATCAACACGGGCGTTTTAACAACAGAGATGTTTGAACAAATTATCAAAATGGTACAAGGGACTTTAAATGAAAAAAATTAAAACTTTAAGCTATATTTTATTTGTGTTTGTGGCGTTTGTTTTGTTTTTTGCCACCTTGACCGCCACGCTGATTTGGGGCCAGTTCAGCTTTGAGCAAGTGCTTATTCACACTAACCCTGCAGGTGTGCCGAAAGCGCTTGTTTATAAAATGCTGGCGGGCGCGTTGTTACCAAGCTTGGTTTTGCTTTGCTTCACGTCTTTTTACAAAAAGAGTCGGCGGATAATCTTACTTTTAAGCGTGATAGGGCTTGTTTGGAGCGCTTATAAAACCTCTGTCTTTCAATACGTTTTAAATATGTTTCAAGAAACTGAAATTTATAAAGACGAATATGTTTATCCTTTAAAAACAACGTTTCAATTCCCTAAGCAAAAACGGAATTTGATTGTTTTGTATATGGAATCTTTTGAAGAACTGCCTTATTTGAAAGAAATTGAGGCTTTGCCGGACGGCGTGTCGTTTGACGGCTTTTGGCAACTACCCGATTCGGCATATACAATTTCTGCTATGGTGCAGGGTTTTTGTGCTATCCCCTACATTGTTAAACCGGCGCAAAATTTTGAAAGCATGCAAAATTTTCTTTCTAAAGCCGTTTGTTACCCTGAAATTTTAAGAGAAAACGGCTATGAAACAAGCTTTTTGAAAGCCTTTGATTTAGATTTTACAAGGACGGGAACATTTTTAAAACTTCACGGTTTCAATGAAGCTATCGGCAAAGAAATTCTTGATGAATCTTTTTCAACAATCATCCCCAAAGGTCCTTGGGGCTTGGCAGATAGCGATTTATATGAAATTGCAAAAAAGAAACTAACCGCCTTGAGCAAACAAAAAAAGCCTTTCTTATTTGCGATGCTGACGCTAGACACGCATTTCCCTATGGAATATTTGGATTCAAAATGCACCAATCAATTTCATGACGAAAGAGATGTGAACATTTGCGCCGATCAAATGGCGGCGGATTTTGTGCGCTGGATACAAGCGCAAGATTTTTATAAAAATACGACAGTTGTTGTTTTGGGCGATCATCCGTCTTATCTTTCAGAAGATGAAAATCGGCAAATTTTTAACCGCTTTTTCAACATGGCGCCGAATGATTCTCTCAAGCCACATCAATGGACAACGCTTGACATCGCGCCTACCATTTTAAATGCAATCGGCATCAAAATGCCTGAAAATGCTTTTGGCTTGGGGCGTTCTGTTTTAGGCTCAAACCCGACATTGTTGGAAAAATATGGCAAACCTTTCGGGCGTGAAATCCGAAAATCTTCACCGGAATACGCGCATTTTGAAGAAAAGACAGTTCAAAACAATCCGCTTTATAAGCCTTATCCTGTTTGGGGCGAGAATATTGTTTTGGCTGAAAAACTTTCAAAATATGCGACGTTTTTTAAGGAAGTGATGGGCGGTTTTTATCTGGACACGCTTTCCTTTACTTTGCCCGAGGTTTCAACAACAGAGCTGATTTTAGATCTTGATTTTCGGATTATGTTTACGGCCAAAGACAATAAAGAAATCAAAATTTTTGCAAACGGAACGGAAGTTGCTTCAAAGGCGTATTCTGCTTTTGAAAAACAACCTTATCATCTTGAGGTTAAAATTCCAACAAACCTATTAAACGATAAAAAGCTTTTGCTTGAAATTAAAAGCGATGCCTTAGGCTTTACGCCGGCGGCAAGTGGTGTCGGGTTAGTAAATTTATCAATCCGGCCTGATTGAAAAGCGCCTAACTCGGCTTATTTTGAAATAAATTTCAGGAGAAAGCCATGCCCTTATTTTCAACATTTTGCAAATATTTCGGCCGATTTTTAAATGCCTTTTATACTTTGATTGAAAGATTTGCGCGCATTTTGATAAAATTACACATCAGCGCGAATATGCTCACGTTTTTAGGCTTGGGTTTTGCGCTCTTGGGGCTAAATTTTGCAGCGTTGGAAAGTTATTTTTTAACTTTTGTATGCTTAATCATCAACCGCTTGTGCGATGTTTTAGACGGCGCGGTCGCAAGGAAAACCGCCGTAAAACCTTTCGGCATCTTTTTAGATATGTTCGCTGATATAACCGCCGCGGCACTGTTTATATGGGGCTTTATTTTAGGAAACATTTTTGAAAATGCTGCCGCGGGCTCATTTTATCTGGTGGCTTTCATGATAGCATCAACCGCACTTTTAAGCTTTTCAATTATTTCCAAGCAAGATTATGCCGCCTTAAATCAGTCGGGGTTAAAAATCTGTTATTTAGGCGCCCTTCAAAATGCAGATATATTTACCGCCCTGACGCTTATGTGCCTTTTACCGTTTTGGTTTATGCCCATCGCTATATTTTTCGGTTTACTCTTAATTGGAAAGACATTATTAATAATAAGCGGTGCTTACCAGACGTTGGTAATAGCAAGAAGGACGAACGCTTAAGATGAAAAAATTTTTAATGCTGACAATGCTTTTATTTGTGCTTTTGGGCTTGAATTTTCAAGCCACAGCGCAAGCTTGGCAAAATGAGCAGATAAAAATAGATGCTTTCACAAACGAAAATGAGGTTTTAATTAAGCTGACCCCCTTAAACGGCGGACATATTTTATGGGATAACCCTGGCGATATTGGCACGCCCACAACCTTTCAGTGGAGCATATCGGCAACGCGCTTAAATGAATCTGTGCCACAAAAGTTTGAATTTGAAGACATCTTCGGACAATACGGCTATGAAAAACCGGCTTATTACCTTTTTGATGTTCAAAATTGGGATGGTGCAACGGTTCATATCAGCTGGACAATCTGTAAAGAGGAGTGCTTTCCGCAATCGGTGAGCTTAAAAATTCGCAAAAATCCTAATCAGTCCGCGTTTGAAGAAGCGCAGAAAACCTTTCCGCTTAAAAGCAAGCAAAAAATTGCCGCGCGTATGGAAAAAGGCGCGCTTGTCTTAACGTTGCCACAACCGATAAATGTCGCCGATGTTTCTTTTGCTCCGTTGGCGCGCGATGTTATTTCTCCTTTAACAAAGGCTGAAATAAAACAAAACGGCGAACTTTATTTTGAAACTCAAGAAAATGCCGCTTTGCCCTCAGGCGGGCTTTTGTGGTTAAATCAAAAAGCTTATCGTGTTGAGCTTGAGCCGCAAACTGAAGATGAGCCTTGGTTTTTAATTTTTCTACTTTCTTTTTTGGGCGGTATAGTTTTAAATTTTATGCCGTGCGTATTTCCGGTTTTGAGCTTAAAGGCGTTGGCGCTTGTTCATAATCCAAAGCCAAAGTCGCATGCTTTGCAATATCTTTCGGGCGTTTTATGTTGCTTTGGTTTGATGGCGTGCCTGTTGATAGCCTTGCGCCAAAGTGGCGTTGCGCTTGGTTGGGGCTTTCAATTACAATCGCCTGTTTTTGTGAGCATTATGTTGGGTATTTTTATTTTTGTATGCCTTTTGATGTTGGGTATTATCAAAATCAAAGGACGTTTGCAGGGCTTTTTAGAGCGCTTTTCGGCGGCAAATTCCTTTTTAACAGGGCTTGTTTCGGTTTTAATTGCCAGCCCTTGCAGTGGCCCTCTCTTAGGTGCGACAGTCGGCTACGCCTTGTTAAGCGCGCCGCAAGCTTGCCTCCCCATATTTTTAACCATGGGCTTAGGTTATGCCTTGCCGTTTACACTTATGGAGGCATATCCACACGTTATAAGCCGCTTTTTGCCCGCTCCAGGGAAGTGGATGCTAACGCTGAGCCGCATTTTAGCCGTGCCGGTATTTTTAACATGCCTGTGGCTTGCGTGGCTTTTGGCGCACCTTTTATGGCTTGACGACTCAAAGGCAGAAAGTGTCTGGCAACCTTATGACAAAGCGCGCATTGAAAATCTGTTGGCAGAAAACAAGCCTGTTTTTATTGACTTTGGCGCTAAATGGTGCTTAACTTGCTTAATAAATGAAAAGGCGGTCTTAGATATGCCCGAATTTCAAGAGCGTGCCAAAGCTTGCGGCATATCTCTTTTTAAGGCGGATTGGACAAACCAAAGCAAAGATATAACTCAAGCCTTGGCGTCTTATGCAAGGGCGAGCGTTCCGCTTTATGTTTATTATCCGGCCGGCAAAAATTATGAAATATGGCCTCAGATTTTAACAACAAATATTGTGAAAGAACATTTAAATGAGTGTACGTCAGCAAATCGTAGAGCAAATTAAAGTTACGCTTCAAAAAGCACCGTTTGAACTTAAAATCAAAAAAGTGAAGAAAATTAAAGGGGGGGGGTCTTCAGAAAACTACATTTGTTTTTGTTCTCAAAATAAATATTTTATTAAAATTTTTCAAAAAGACGGACGTCAAAGAGCTGAAAGATTGCAAAAAATTTTGGCACTGACTTCAAATCAATCGCAAGCTTTAAAGCAAACAATTTTTGAAATGGAAGAAAATATTGGGTTGGTGCAAAATTATATATCAGGCAAAGAGCTAAAAGCCTTTCAACTCAACCCCAAAAATATTGATTTAATTTCTGCAGGTTATAAAGAATTTTTAAAAAATTCTAAAAATCTTCAAGCGTTAGCAGGCAACGAATTTAAACCTGAACAATGCTTTCAGGAAAACATAAATACCATAAACAGCTTAAAAATAAAATACCCGCAAAACAAATTTTTTCTGCAAAAGATTGAACAAGAACAGGCGCGGATTTTTGCAAAAATCCCAGCAATTAAGACTCAAAAACAAATTATTCATGGCGATTTAAGCGTGCATAATATGCTTTATAATCAAAAAGAAGACAAGATGATTTTAATTGATTTTGAGGGTGTGCGTTGGGGCTATCCAGCTGAAGATATAGCAAAACTTGTTTTAAGCGCCTTGTTCAAATATTGCGTTATTTTCCTTCCGCGAAGAGCTTTAAAACATATCATATTGGCATTTAACCATAATTTTTGTTTTACGAAAGAGGAATGGCTTTACGGTGTGGTAAATTATTTTTTGATTTCTATAAAACAGCGTTTGAGACAGGAAAAATTTTTGACATCATGGCGCAAAAATTTAGTCTATATACATCGTTTAAAGATGTTTTCCGAAATTTGCGCGCTTTTGGATGAGCTTTATGAAACGGGCTTTGGGCGCCAATTGCCATAGCGCAAATAATAAAGCGAAAGCATCAAAATAAAAACACCATAAACAAAATCCGCGCCCCAAGCAACAGCAAGCGGCATCTGCCATTTTAAAATAATAAACCATATATAAAACAAATAAACACCTGTGGCGGCAAGTTCTATTAAAAAAGCCTTTTTGGTTTGCCCAGTACCTGAAACCGCGCTAAAATAAATCCATCCTGGCAAAAGCGGAATAAAGGTGGAAAGCATCACAAAATAAGACTGATACGATAAATCAATAATAATCTGATTATCAGTATAAACTCTTAAAATAAGAGGCTCAAAAACAGCCATTAAAACCAAAAGCGGCAGAATAAGTCCAAAGCCGAAAATATTAATTTTTTGACAAGTTGGCAAAACTTCATAATCACGTTTTAAGCCAATCAAATTGCCGGTTAAGGAGCTTGCTGTAGCTGAAAGCGCATGAACCGCAATATAGGGCAAAGATGAAACGCTTCGTATAACATTTGAAACTGCCAATTCCTTCTCGCCCAAATGCTCAATAGCGGCAAAAAACAAAAACCATGCAAACACCGAGCCAAACTCTTGCACAACGGTCCAAACAGAAAGTTTTAAAATAGCGTCCAAAAGCTTAAAATCGCGCCAAACAAACCGATGAAGGGCATATTTTTGAAGCTTAACGGCAAAGAAAAAGTAAAAAATATAAAAGCCAACGCCAATTATTTCCGCAATATCAGAGGCAAGTGCCGCGCCGGCAATTTCCATGCGCGGAAAGCCGAATTTGCCGAAGATTAACAGATAATTCAGCACCACATTTGCCGCAACCATGACCAAAGAAACCCAAGTCAAAATGCGTGTTTTGGTAATCGCGACAAAAAACGCCTGCATCATCATTAAAAGCCCAATCGGCAACAAGCCCCATACGCGCCATAAAAGATAACTGTTTGTATCTGCAAGAACAGCGGGGCTTTCAATCAAAAAACTTAATAACCGTGGCGAAAAAACATCTGATAAAAAAATAAGTACAAGGCAAGCCAGAAGCAAAAACGAAATGCCCTGATAAAACACCGGCCCAATAGCCTCAAAGCGCTTTTCGCCGTTGCGTTGCGCCATCATAATCCGCGCGCCGATGCTAAAACCAAAAGGCACCATAAACAGCATAATAAAATACGTTGCGCCAAGCGCAGCCGCGCCAAGGGCTTCGGTGTTTAAACGTCCCAGATAAATAACATCTGTAATGCTGACCAATTGTTCAATCAGCAAGCTGATAAGAATAGGAAAGCTAACTTTCCATATATGTTGATAAGTAAAAAACATCAGCCTTATTTTAATCTTTTAATTGAGTTTTTCAAGACAGCTGAATAGGCAGATAAACCGTAAAAGTCGTGCCGTTACTGTTGGTAGATGAAACTGTCAAATTGCCCTGATGCCGTCTAATAACCTGCTTAGCAATAGAAAGCCCCAGGCCAGTACCTTTAATATTTAAGTCCTTATGTTCCTGAATGCGGTAAAAGCGCTCTGTTAAGCGCGATAAATCTTCAGGCTTAATGCGCGGGCCTTTATTATTAACCGAAACAACCAAAGCTTTGCCTTGAGCAACGCTAAACGTTTTAGAAGGCGGAATACTTTCCGCAAGCCCAATTTGCACATTTATTGTTCCGGGACTAATGCCGTATTTAAGAGCGTTTTCCAAAAGATTTTGAAACACTTGCCTAATTTGCGCGGCATCGGCAGGAATTTGTGGCAGATTTTTAAGGACTTTAAGCTTAATTTTAACTTGGCGCTCTTTGGCTTTAACCTCAAGAGCTTCAATAGCTTCTGACATAATCCGTTCAACATCTGTCGGCACGGACGGACGTTCATGAAGTTGCATTTCAATGCGCGATAAAGAGAGCAAATTTTCAATCAAAGAAGACATATATTCCGCCTGATCCGCCATAATTTTTAAAAAATCGGCGCGCGCATTTTCATCATCTTTAGCGGTGGTTTGCAAAGTTTCAATAAACCCCGAAATCACAGAAAGCGGCGTGCGGAGTTCGTGGCTAGCGTTTGCCACAAAGTCGGACTGCATTTTTTCAACGCTTAAAGATTTTGATAAATCATAAAGCGCAATCACCGCCACAGCGCGCCCTTTTGAAAACCAAGGCAAACTTTTTATATGAGCGTACATTTTTTGTTCAAGATTGTTATGAAGATAAAAGAACAGATTTTCTGCCTCTGTTTCTTTGTTCAAAATGCGGTTAAGCGCGTTGATAAAAGGATGATATTCAAAAACCTTCTCCACATTGCTTTTGGTTAAATTTTCGCCCAAAAGATTGCGTGCCGCCAAATTTGCTCCAATAATATCGCCCACATGATCAATCATCATCACAGGATCGGGCAAAGTGTCTAAAACGGCGGCATCAGACATCGTTTGAGCCTCAAGTTCATCTATCCGATAAGCCCAAAACTTATGCATGGAATTAACCGCCTCGGCAATTTGCGAGGCCTCGTTGTCTGAAAGGTTGATTTTGTGCTGTCCTGCTTCGCCTTTGGCAAGTCGGCGAATATAATTTTTAACAAGTTGCAGTTCAAAACAAGACGGAAGCAAAATAATCATATTAAAAATAACAACCCATACATACGACAAAAGCGCCCAATAAGGCGTTAAGAGAGAAAGGCTCACAAGCAAGGCAAAAACCAAAGCTGAGGGAAACGAATATAAAAGAACACGAGTAATATAGTTTGAATCGGGGGCAATTTTTAACTGCCAGATTTTACGCCAAATCATGAAAAACACCGCCTATAATATAAAAAAACAATGGACTTGTGAATAAATCATAGTATAATGCAATAAGTTTAAATTCACTTAAGATATTGAAAAAAATGAAAGATATTGACGTCACTAATCTTCGGCCAGCTATGGTGCAATATGCTGAGATTAAAAACAAATATAAAGATTATTTAGTTTTTTACCGCATGGGCGATTTTTATGAATTGTTTTTTGAAGATGCTATAACTGCCTCGGCCGCCTTAGATATAGCCTTAACAAAACGTGGCAAAACGCAAAGCCAAAATATTCCGATGTGCGGCGTGCCTTTTCATGCGTACGAAAACTATTTAACACGTTTGGTGCGTCAAGGTTATAAGGTGGCTATTTGCGAACAGATGGAAACGCCTGAAGAGGCGCGCAAGCGTGGTCGGAACGAGGTTGTTCGGCGCGATGTTGTTCGCTTAGTGACGGCCGGCACTTTGACCGAAGATGACATGCTTGATGCGCGCCGCAACAATTTTTTGTTGGCGGTGGCTTATAGCTCGGCGCAGTTGGGTTTTGCTTGGGTAGATATTTCCACGGGCGCTTTTTATACGGAAGCGATACCTTGTTTAGAAGAGGCGCTTAAAACAAACTTACCAGGGTTTTTAAATAGGCTTGACGCCAGTGAGATTATTATTGCCGATTCGTTATTGCAATATTCAAACTTATATGATGTTCTGCGCGATTTTAGAAAAAAACTAAGCGTTCTGCCTTATGCACGCTTTAATGCAACCAACGCCCAAAAGCGCATTGAAGATTTTTATAAAGTTTCGGCGATTGAGGCTTTGGGCAACTTTACAAAGCAAGAAATTACCGCCGCCGGTATTTTGTTGGAATACATTGAAAACACGCAAAAAGGGAAGATTCCATTTTTGAAACGCCCCTTAAAGTATAACAATGTGCCGTATATGGAAATTGATAGCGCCGCGCAACGCAATTTGGAGCTTGTTATTGGCATCAACGGCGATAAAAAAGCCTGCCTTTTAGGGGTGATTGATAAGACAATCACAGGTTCGGGCGCAAGGCTTTTGGCTAATCGGGTTAAAATGCCTTCAACAGATATTCTTGAAATTAACAAACGCCTTGATGTGGTTGATTTTTTTGTTAAAATTCCTGAAATTCGCCAAGAACTGCGCGAGGTTTTGCATAATGTTTATGATTTGGAACGTTCAGTTTCGCGCTTAAGCTTGAATCGTGGTGGTCCGCGCGATTTAGCGGCAATTGGAGCAACCTTGTCATACTTGCCGCGCATTCGCAACTTAATTCGTAATTGCAAGCGTTATACAGATATTTTTGAAAAAATTCCAACCCCTGTTGAAGAAATTTTGCTAAAATTTGGCGAGTTTAGCAATTTAGTTAGCAACTTGAGCGAGGCCCTTGCTGATGATTTGCCGGCGCACGCGCGTGACGGCGGTTTTATCAAAGAGGGGTATAGCGCCGCTTTGGATAATTTGCGCGATTCGCATGTTTCCAATACAGGGGCGATGGAAAAACTTGCGGCAAAATATACTGAAATGACTGGTGTGCCAAACATCAGGATCAATCATAACAGCATTATTGGCTATTATCTTGAAATTCCACAAAAATATGCCAAAGAAATTTTGCAAAATCCGTACTTTATTTTTAAGCAATCGGTCTTAAACGCCGCGCGTTTCAGTACAGCCGAGCTTAACGAACTTGAAAATGGTATCAGAGCAACTGCGGATAAGGCTTTGTCACTAGAGCTTGAATTATATGCCAAACTGGTGGAAGATGTTTTGTGCGTTTCTGACGAATTAACAATAACGGCCGAGGCTTTAGCTGAGCTTGATTTTTCCTCTGCTTTGGCGGAACTTGCGATAGAAGGCAATTATTGCCGTCCGGTTTTAGACGATTCGCTTGATTTTGACATCAAGGAAGGACGGCATCCGGTTGTGGAAGCCTCACTGACTAAAAATCAGGAAGGTCAATTTATTGGAAACGATTGTTCCTTAAACGCGCTCAATAACCGAATTTGGCTGATTACAGGGCCGAATATGGCGGGTAAATCAACCTTTTTAAGGCAAAATGCAATCATTGCCATTATGGCGCAAATGGGCTCATTTGTGCCGTGCTCATCGGCACACATTGGCATAATTGACAAGGTCTTTTCGCGCGTGGGCGCGTCTGATGACTTGTCGCGCGGACATTCAACTTTTATGGTTGAAATGGTTGAAACAGCCGCTATTTTGAATCAGGCGACACCAAAATCTTTTGTGATTGTTGATGAAATCGGGCGCGGCACAGCCACTTACGATGGCTTGTCCATTGCTTGGGCGGTGGTGGAGCATCTGCATGAAATCAATCATTGTCGCACGTTGTTTGCCACGCATTATCATGAGCTGACAATCTTAAACAAAAAGCTTGAAGCTCTCACGCTTCATTGTATGAAAATTAAAGAATATAAAGACAACGTTGTCTTTCTGCACGAGGTTACAGAAGGCGCGCAAGATCGCTCTTATGGTATTCATGTTGCCAAAATGGCGGGCTTGCCGAATTTAGTAATTAAGCGCGCGGAAAAAATTCTGCAATCGCTTGAAACAAATCCTGACCGGCAGACAGTTACCGCCATAGAAGATGACTTGCCACTTTTCAGCGTGTTTAAGCAACAAACCCAAAAAGAGGAAACTCTGTCGCCGTTGCAAGAAGCTTTAAAAGCGCTTAACCCTGACGATTATTCACCGCGCGATGCTTTAGAAAAACTTTACGAGCTTAAAAAACTTTTTAATGAAAACAATTAAAAAGGTTTTTAATCAAGCCCCGATTCTTTTTTAAAATCAAGCCGAGGAGGGGAGGGCAAAATTATAATGAAACAAATAAAAAAGGCTGAAAATAATTTTACTTTCAGCCTTTTACAATCAAGCGCGTTAAACACGCAAACTTGAATTACATGTTGCTTGTTTTAACAACAGTCACAGCACGACGATTTTGCGCCCATGCAGCTTCGTTGTTGCCAAGAACAGCCGGTCTTTCTTTACCATAAGAAATGGTGGAAATGCGGTCTGATTCAACGCCTTTAGAAACCAAGTATGCTTTCACAGCGTTGGCACGGCGTTCACCTAAAGCCAAGTTGTATTCGCGGGTGCCGCGTTCATCGCAGTAACCTTGAACAACAACATCAACATTTTGGTGCTTTCTGGCATTGAGCCATTTGACCTGCGTGTCCAAAATTTCTTGAGCGTTATCTGTTAAAGCAGAGCTATCATAATTAAAGAAGACTCTGTCTTCAGCATTCGCCATAAAATCGCGCGCTTCTTTGGCTTCGCATTCGCTACCACCAAACATACCGCCGTTTGAACCGAAAGAAGAACAACCAGCCAAGACAGCCATTGCGCAGAACAAGCTTAAAAGTTTTTTCATATCATTTTCTCCATATGGTTAAAAATCAGTGTCACAAAAAAATCGGAACAACTAATACAATCTTTAAATTAAGGAAGAAAAGTAAATTTTTCAATAAAAAAAACAAAAAAAATAGAAAAATGTGACTAAAGACTATGTTTTATATCAAAATAGAGCATATCTAAAGGGATATATCCATTTGTTTATGCTTTACATTTAACAAAAAAGAGGGCATAAAGCCCCCTTTAACATTTTTAGACAAGCGTGTTGTTTTCAAGCTTATAAATGCCTTCTACGATGCTCCCTTCATGTAAAGGTTGCCCGTCATTTGCGTCAAGGCAAAGATTAAAGCTTTCGCGATCGGCTCTGATAATAGCCGGAATGCCGCAGTGCATGTCGCAAAAAATCCACCCTTTATTGATTTTGGCCTGCATAAAATCGGGGATTCCGATTGGCAAAGCCCAAACAATGTAGGTGCGCCCGTGCAGAAAGTAGCCGCACGATTTTTTCAAAAACCGCACAGAATAAAGCTTGGGCAAGTCATCAGGAAGGCTAAATATCTGCAAGCCCCGCTCATGACAGATTTGCTCAAACATTTTTTTCACGCACAAAGCGTTGCGATGTTCGCCGTCCGCCAAAACAAGCTTAATGTGCTTATCGGGCAAAGCCTGATAGATGGCAGTTTCTTTCAAAAGCAAGTCATCATCATAGTCTTCGCTCTTTTGGGGTTTATGCAGGGCATAAATTGCACCAAAACCGCGTGTTTTGCCCACGCCATAACTTTGGGTGTGCGGTCGCATACTCTGTACAAACAAGCGTTCTTTCCCAAACCGAAAATCAGCAAACGCGCCTTTTTTAGAATCGGAATAAACACCAACCAAAAACATAAAGCCGTCCGGAATGCATTTTTCCAAACACAGGGGCGCCCATTTTTGCACATTAAACTGTTCAAAACAGCTCAAAGTAGATGCGCTGGCGCTTGATCGCGAGCCTGTCAACAATTTGTTTTTATCCATAATAATTTTTTAAAAAGTAAAACATAAAAATGAATATCTGCTTTACTTATAAGCACGGCTAGAGTGGAAGTCAACACCTTATTTTTAGTTTTAAGGCTTATAGGCGGTTTTGAGATTAAGCTTTTGCGCATTAATATCAAAATCAGAAGGCACATTGAGTTGCGGCGCAATTTCTTTGATGATTTTACCGCCTGTTGGGGCGGCATTCCAGCCCGATGTCACATAGCCCCAAGTTTCTTTAGTGCCTTTAGGCTCGTCTAAAATGACCAAAAGCGCATATTGCGGATGTTCTTGTGGAAAAGCGGCAATAAACGATGTCATCACTTTTTTCTCAACATATTTACCATTGACAAGTTTGTTGGCAGTGCCTGTTTTGCCAACAACATCATAGCCTTTAACATCGGCCTTTTTAGCAGAACCCTGAACGACAACTTCCCGCAAAAGTTTGCGCAATTGTTCAGAGGTTTTTTCTGAAATCACGCGCCGCGGAGCGGGCTTTTTAAAGTCTTTGATAACGCTTGGATAATAATAAATGCCGCCGTTCATAAGGGCTGAAAAAGCGCTGATTAAATGCAAAGGGGTTACTGAAATGCCGTAGCCGTATGAAACACTTGCCATGGTATCATCGCGCCAACGTTTTTCGCTTAAGAACAGAGGGCGACCTTTTTCAGCAATTTCAAAATCTTGCAAAGGTTCGGCAAAGCCCATATTTTGCAAAAATTTGCGTTGCGCCTCGCGCCCCACGCGAGATACAAGTTGCGCCGAACCGATATTAGAAGAATATATCAAAATTTCGCCAACCGAAAGCCAGCGGTTTTCGCCTTTAAAGTCGCTGACAGTCAAACCTTGAATTTTGATTGGTTTAGTGGCGTCAAACTTATCATTTACTTTAACTTTTCCGCTTTCAAGCCCAAGTGCGGTATTAAAAGTTTTAAAGACCGAGCCGGCTTCATAAACACCTTGTGTGGTAAAATTAAACAGGGAGCGATCGCCGACCGGAATATTCAAATTCGGATTAAAATCAGGCAGCGAAACCATTGCAATCAGTTCGCCGTTTTGCACATTCATAACCAAAGCCGCCGCGCCGACTGCTTGAAAAGTTTTCATCGCGGAAAGCAACTCTTCGCGCACAGTGTCTTGAACGCCCAAATCTAAAGTTAGGGCCAAAGGTTTAGAAGATTCCGAAAGCCTTTTATGCATAGATTTTTCAAGTCCCGCCAAGCCCAAATTATCAATGTTTGTATAGCCCAAAACGTGCGAAAACAAATTGTTAAGCGGATAAACGCGCTTTTCGCTTTTTTGAAATTCAAGCGCGGGAATGCCCAAATTATTAACAGCAACCTGTTGAGCCGGCGACAAATTATATTTAATCATGGAAAAAGAAGTTTTTGGGCGCGTTAATTTTGCCAAAAGCTCTTCGTAACCAATTTCCGGAAATAAGGCGGAAAGCTCTTGAGCAACGTTTTGCGGATTTTTCACATGCTTAGGGTTAGCATATAAATTAACGGTTGGTAGCGAGGTTGCCAACACTGCGCCGTTACAATCCACAATATCAGCGCGTGAAATAAGCGCCGCGGCAGGATGAGGCTTGGATTCAACAGCAGAAGTATCGCCCAAAATTTGTAAACCATTGACCAGACAAATGTCAAACACCCTAAAAATCAGTGCCATAAAAACAAGCGCAAAAGCCACAATAGCAACAAACATTCGTTGTCGGCACATCAGCATAGCGCGCATATTCGCGCCTTCTTCAAAAAATATGTTATTTTCAGCCGCCGAGGGCATCAGCGGTTTTTGGGATAAATTATTTTGAGTTTTGCTTACGCTTATTTTAAACAACATACCCTCTGCGTTACTTTTCTGCTTTCACCAAAACTTCAAAGCGCTTCAAGTTTTGCGGTTGATTTTTATCGGCGCTTTTTTCGTCTTCATAAGCAAAGGGTAACGCGGAAAGGTTAATAATTTGTTCAGGCCGTGCCTTATTTAAAGAAATATGTTCTTGAGCGAGCTGACGCAGGCGTTGTGGTGAGTTTAGATGCGACCATTCCGCTTTCAAAACATGAATTGCTTTCACATCGGATTGAATCGTTGAGTTAATGCGCGTGAGTTCGTTTTCAAGCTCATGGACGCGATTTTTCAAAATAAACGATCCAAAGCAGACAAAGCAAGTGAGGGTGAACCAAAGCGTGGTAATAGCAGTTTTGGTATTAATCATGTTTTCCTCCGTCTAACTTAATGCCGTAACGCAGTTTAGCCGAGCGTGCGCGCGGATTCGTGGCACATTCGGATTCTGTGGGTGTTATGGCGTGTGAAATTTGTGAAAAAACAGCGCTTTTTTGAGAAACAACGGGTGGCGCGTAGCGTGAAACACCTTGAGTTTTGCCGCTTTGTTCCTTAAAAAAGTTTTTAACAATCCGATCTTCTAAAGAGTGGAAATCCACCACAATCAAGCGCCCGCCTTCTTTTAAAATATCAAGCGCGCCGTAGAGCGCTTTTTGAAGCTCTGAAAGCTCGTCGTTTACGGCAATCCTTAAGGCCTGAAAAGTGCGCGTTGCCGGATTAATTTGAGATGCTTTTGGCGGCAAAACTTTATAAATGGTTTGTGCGAGTTCTGTTGTCGTTTCAAAAGGTTTAAGCGCGCGTGCCTCAACAATTTTGCGCGCAATTTGGCGCGATTTTTTTTCTTCGCCGAACTGATAAATCAAATTAGCCAAAGCCTCTTCGGAATAAGTGTTGACAATATCGCGAGCGCTCAACCCTTTTTGCGACATGCGCATATCCAAAGGACCTTCTTTCATAAAAGAGAATCCGCGTTCAGGTTCGTCAAGTTGCATAGATGAAACGCCAATATCAAACATAATGCCGTCAACAGGCCTGCCGACAAGCGAGGCAATGCCGCTAAAGCACCCCTGAATAAACTGGAAACGGTTGGCATATTTTTTATAAAATTCATCGGCGCGTTTTAAAGCGTTTGGATCGCGGTCAAGGGCAATCACTTGGCAATCGGCCGCCTCTAAAACCGCTTGAGTATAACCGCCGTTCCCGAAAGTCGCGTCAACATAAACCCCACCGTCGCGCGGTGCCAAAGCTTGCAAAACTTCGGCAAGCATCACGGGAATATGTTTTTCGCGCGGTGCCGTCATGCCGTTGTTCCTTGAGATGTTGTTAATGTTGGGCGTTTTTGAAGTGCCGCTGTGCGGATTCGGGTCTCTTCCTTTGCCCAATTTTCAGGATTCCAAATCTGAAATTTGCGTCCTTTGCCCACAAAAACCGCCGAGTCTTTGATTTGCGCATGAGCCAAAAGCTTTTCGCTTAACATAATACGCCCCGTACTGTCAAAGCAATAGCGATGCGCATCGCCAAAAATAAGGTTTGTCAGTTCGTCTTGAGTCTCAGAAAAAAAGTCGGTGGCATTTTCAATGTCAGCGGCAAGCTTTTCCAGCAAGTCCTCAAGACAGCCCTCAATACAAGGCGATGAAACACTGCGATAACACACAATTTCAGAGCCGGCCTCTTTCGCGATCGTGCGGTATTCTGCTGGCAACGAAACGCGGCCTTTTGAATCTACCTTGTTGGTAACGGTATCCATAAACAGAAACGTTTTGCGCATGAGAGCGAATCCTTTTAATGTTTTTATGGTTATGGTATAGCATGGTATTTTATGGGATTCAATGGAAAAATTAAATAATTTATTAACTGTTCGCTTTTTGTTCTTTGTTTTGTGGCGCAAAAACAAGCCCTTGTTTTAGGAAATACAAGGGCTTTAGATAAAAAGAATATTTTTTTAAAAAAATTTAACTTTGTACACAAAGCTAAAAATCAAGCATCACACGTATCGGTTTTTGAGCAGCCATTCCATCATATCCAATATGTCCAAGACCAGAAATATGAAATGCAAAGAAATGATGCGAGGTATCACCTCTATAAGTAGAGGTCCAATAATAATTACTTGTGACTGAAAGCAATGAAACTTGAACGCCCTTAGTTTTAAGCACTTCTAAGGAGGCGTCAATTTGTTTACGAATGATAGGATCCGTTTTTGGCATTACACCTGGAATACTCGTGTAAGGTTCGTTTGTGAGCTGACTCGTATCCGGATTCCAAAGCATCAGAAATTCGCCAACAGACGGCAAAAACCATTTTCCTCGCCCCGTTATAGGATTTGAAGGATCAACATTTGGTGGATAAAAATCTTGAACCATCAAAGCGGCAGAATATTTCCACAAAATTTGCGTGTTTTCTTTGCCGGCATAGGCTGAACGCTCGTTATTTTTTAACGCGGCTATAATCGCTTCATGAGAAGGATAAGGTGTCAAAGGTAAGTTTACGCTTTGTGATTTAACAGAAACCTGTGTTTTTTCTTGCCCGAAAGGATTTTCGGGGTTAAAGTTAAAATTCTCATCAAAAGTTAAATGATGCAAACTGATGACTTTGCCATGACGCCCTTCATCATAGGTGTAAAATACGATGCCGACAGGGGTTTTAGTGTTGTCATAATCTTGGACATAACCGCAAGTGCCGTCTGCATAATAAACATCACCAATTTCACAAAGTGCTTTGCATGCGGTGTAGGTTTTATCGCTTGGGCAAAAGGCAAGCTTGCCACACCAATCCGATTTATTGGATTTTGTGTAACCCATTTTTTGACAATCAGGCTGTGCGCATTTTTTATACGAGAAGTCAAATGGGCAAAGAATATAGCCGTCCTCAGCACAATTAGGATCATCATCTTTAGAATAATTTAATTCTTCACAAGTCGGTTGCTTTTCACAATTAAGCGCTACCGCCTGATTTGAAAACAAAATTGCTATTAAAAATAAAACATACTTCATTTTTTACTCCTTAATTAAAAAGTTCTCCCATCCGAATCGTCATCCAGAAACCACCCCAAATGTCATGCTGAACTTGTTTCAGCATCTCTTTTTATGAGATCCCGAAACGAGTTTGGAAATGACATTTTAGAGAGACTTTCCCTCTTTTGTTCTAGCCAAAGAAATGTGGAGAGTGGTGCAGATAAAGTCGTTTCAAAAGCGAGGAAAATTTGAGCGTACATAGAAGTACGTGAATTTTCCGAACTTGAAGAAAGGGCTTTAGATGTGCCGCTATACACATTTCTCAAAAAAAGGTACGTTTAAATGCGCAAATCGTCAAAGAAATTTATATTTGGAAAAACAATGCATTATTTCCTTGACAAATTGCACATTTAAAGGTACGTTTTTTTGCACACGTTTTTAAATTAACCGTTTGTATTTTCAGAACATTTTTATTCTTGACAAAGCGCTTTTTTTCATGTATTTTTGAGCCAAACTCTAATTATTAATATATTATGGAAAAGAAGAATCAACTTAAAGTCGGTGTTGACTTTGGCGTTATTTACCGCCGCAAACAAAAAATTGAAATGCACAATTATCTTGATTTTAAACATTTGAAAGACATTTGGGGGATTGCCCTTGCCGGCGTAAAAATCAGCCTGAAACAACCTTGCTCGGCGCATTATAAAGCCAAAGCAAAAGCATATCAAAATCAAGAAAAACTGCTTTCTTTACAACAATGGCAAACTGTTTACAACAATCTTGAGGCGTTTAATAGCGCTTTAAGGTTTTTGAATCAAAACGGTGTTCTCGCGCCTATTATTGAAAAGGTTCAGTATTGGTCTGCGGATGAAGATGACGCGCAAACGGCATGGACTTTTCATTTAGAAACGGGGTGTCGCTTTCGCACTGAAAAAGATTACGCGCGCCTTGTGCGAACAACCCTTTAAACAAAAGCCCCTGAATATTCAGGGGCTTTTTCAATGCAAAATCAACAACTTATCATTAAAATATGTGCAAAAAAAGGTACCTTTAAATGTGCAATTTGTCAAGCAAATAATGCATTGTTTTTTCAAATATAAATTTCTTTGACGATTTGCGCATTTAAACGTACGTTTTTTTGAGAAGATTCTCAAAGGTCATCCTGAACTCGTTTCAGGATCTCATAAATAGATGCTGAAACAAGTTCAGCATGACGTTTGGGGTCGTTTCAGGATGACGATTCGGATGGGAGAACTTTTTTATTTAAGGAGTAAAAAATGAAGTACATTTTATTTTTGATAGCAATTTTATTTTCAAGTCAGGCGGTGGCGCTGAATTGTGAAAAGCAACCGACTTGTGCGGAGTTAGGTTATTCCACGCAAGATAATCCGAATTGTTTTTCAGACGGCTATTTAATCTGCCCATTTGATTCGCAATATAAAAAATGCGTCAACTTTAATTGCGAGTCGCTTGGGTTTACACAATCAGACAAATCAGATTGGTGCGCGGATATTGCCACCTGTAAAGGCGATAAAAGCTACACTCTCTGTCAAACACCTTGTATCGCTTGGGATTCTGATACTCTTTCAAGCCTTGCAAGCTCCGGTAAATGTAAAGTCGTGACCATGAAAAATGACATCAATCTTCCAGAAGATATGACCTTAACGCTTGCCGAAAATACAACAATAGACGGTGGAGGATATGGTTTAACATTTAATATTTCAGGAACAAAATCAGGTTTGTTTGCTTTTCAGCTTACAAAAAACAGCGGGCTGGAAAACACCAATGTTCATTATAAGCAAACGGGCAACGCTCATAAATTTGACTTTGTTCGGGGAAACGGATCTCTTCATCATGTACGCTTTGACGGTGGAGCACCATCTTGGCAGGGCAATCAACACGGCGTCTTATTTTATGACGCTCAAGTAACGGTTAGTGGCAGGTTTGAAGTTAATTTTCAAGATCAAGGGCGTTCAAATCGTTTATCTGAAGGCAGCAATATAGATTTCGTCAATGCGCAAGTTACAATTAAACAAACCGGTTATAATAAAGATGGCTTTGCAGGAGGAACGATTAAGTTTGAAGATTCAGATGTTACAATAGATAGCGACGAATTTTTGATTGAAACAACAAACGCTATTTTTGAAAACACAAAATTTAACTTTAAAGGAAACGGTGATATTGCTTGGTCGGGATCAAGTCATACCTCAAAACTAACTTTAAACCAAAAAGCCGATGTTTCTTTTACATTGCAAAGACCATCAAATAACCCTGAGCTTGAAATTAACCTTTCAGGGACTTCCGGTGAGCCCGCGCGCTTGGAAATTAATGCGACTGAGATGACAAACACAAATATTCGGGCAATGAATGTTTATGACACTTTGGTGTTAAATGGTGTTTCATACCGCCCAAGACAAGTTGGCGAAACGCCTTTATCGGACATTCAAACTTCGCCTAATTGGGAACGGATAAACTGATTCCTTATTTTCACATCCAAGCTGCGGAAAGCCAGATAATGAGGCGAATAGAAGTTTAAAAATAGGTTTGGGAATTTTAGCGTACATAGAAGTACGTGAATTTCCAAACCTATTTTTAAACGATTAGGCGCCCATTAGGTGCCTTTGCATCCAAACCGCGGAAATGTGGTGGAGCCATAAAAAACAACAAAAGTAATTGTTGTTTTTTAGGCGACATCACGCGATTGTTAGCTTGTGAGGCGCTGATAAGCGCCGATGCAAGCGTTACAGAGCGGTGACCGAAGCGAGTTAGCGACTGCTCAAAGAGCAGAGCTTACGAGCAAGAAGTGGTGCAGATAGAGTGATTTCAAGCCCGAAAGTACCGCAGTGTACATAGAAGTACATGAGGAAACTTTCGGGCTTGAAATTGCTCTAAATGCCAGCTAGACACATTTCCCTTTTATTTCTTGACGACAACTACTCGGTCCGGCATAAACTGCGCCCAAATCAGGTATATAGCCGATAAGCCGACCAAGATATAAATGACGCGCGCCAAAATGCTCAAGTTGCCGAAAATGGCCGCCACCAAATTAAAGTCTAACAAACCGACCAAGCCCCAGTTTAAGCCGCCGATGATTGTCAGCCACAAAGCGATTTTTTCAATATAATACATTGTATCCTCCCCATAAAGGTTTTTAATTTTATCAGGAACGATATATGTATCTGTTCAAAATTTTCAATATCACGAAAAAATTTTTTAAGATTCTGTGGCAACGTACCAAGCTCTTAAAGCTGAGGGAATTTTGGCTTTTTTGAGTTTTGGGTGCGTTTGAAGATATTTTTTCCAAGCCTTATGCGCGCTTCCCAAAACGGCGGCTTTTTCAGGGAAAAACCAAAGTTGCTGATTTAAACACCGAACGGCGCAATGTCCCAAAGTTGCCGCCTTAAAAGATTCGGCTTGAAGAGAGGCGTCTAGTTTTAAAAGCCTTTCAGCGCGTGGCGGATAAGGATTTTTGCCCACCTCGCGAATAAGCTTAACCAAAAGTCTGTAGCGCATTTCTTCATCTAAAAGCACATAATCTGCCTTCAAACAACTAAAAGCAAAATTGCCGTAACTGATGAAAATTTTTTGAAAATTTTCATCAGTTATTTGTTGCAAATATTTTTGAGTTTTTTGGAGTCGCGCGGCTGTTTCAGAAATTTTGAGCGCGCTGATGCCCAATTTTTCAAGCAAAGGCAAAGCTTGCCTCATCTTAACGCGCAAAAGCTTGTCATCAGCATTAGATTCGTCGGTTATCCAATGAATATGGCGCGCTGAAAGATAATTTTTCATAACCTCGGGCGGGGTATTTAAGAACGGCCGCGCAAGCTTAACCCCTGGCCACTTTGCAACGGGCGACATACTGCAAAGCCCGTCTAACCCGCTTCCTCGCTGAAGACGCATTAAAAAAGTCTCCGCCTGATCATATAAATGATGCGCCGTCATCAATACTTTTATCTGATGTTTAAGACACCAATCCGCCAAAAGCTCATAACGCGCCAAACGCGCCGCCTCTTCAACGCCTGTTTGAGGTTTAAGACCTTTCCAAACCAAAGTATGATGTTCTATGCCGTACTGTTTCATAAGCGTTTGAACATATTTGGCTTCTTTAGCGGCGCTTGGACGCAGACCATGATTAACCGTTAGCGCCACCAACCGATACCCCAAAGGCGCAAGTTCTTCTTGAGCCATTAAAACCAACGCCAACGAATCCGAACCGCCCGATACGCCGACAGCTAACTCTTTTTGTGTGATGTTATTCTGTTTTAAAAACTCCGAAAACATCGGCTATTGACACCCCAAACGCTTCATTTCTTCCGCCGATTTATTTAATATATTCGGCTCAGCGTTAGGAAATTCTTTGGGCAGATTAACCAAAGCCGCGCAAGCCTCTTGCTTTTTGCCAAGTTGCCCCATAGAAAGCCCAAGTTTTAAAAGGCAGTCCGGACCTTTTGCACCGGTTTTATATTGCTCATAACCTTTGGCAAAAGCCACTGCCGCGCGGGTGTAGTCTTTATCGTTATAATAAACTTCGCCAAGCCAATATTGCGCATTGCCCGCTAATTTATGATCAGCGTATTTTTCCAAAACAAGGTTGAACATTTGCGCCGATTTTTGAGAATCGCCAGCTTTGAGCGCCTCTAAACCCATTTGATAAAGTTCTTCCGCAGAGGCAGATTTTTCAGGTTGCAAATCTTTTAAGCCACCTGATGAAACCGCGTCCCCAACAACAGATTTTGGCGCGCCTTTAGCAACAGCGGCATCAAACTTTTTAGGCGTTTGAACACTGTTTTGCGCCGCCGGAATAGGCTTGTTTTCTAAAAGCTTAAAGCGCACATCAAAATCATTGTTCATTGTGTTAAGTTTTTCTTCCAGAATTTTTAACTGATGTTCAAGCGTATCAATTTTGCCGCTCATATCGCGCACGGTTTGATCATACTGTGTAAACTGCGCCGCGGCGTTGGTGTTAGAAACGCCGTCAATGTTATCGCGATACACTTTGCGTTGCAAAAGAACCATTTCTTCCCTAAGAGCGTCAATTTGCTCCTGAACTCCGCTTGAATCTTGCGCTAAAACGTTTGAAGCACAACAAAAAACGCCAAAAGCCAAAACTAGAAAAAACTTCATCTCAAACCTCGCTGATTAATCAATTTAAGCTACTTTAACAAAAAACTTTCAAACACTCAAGCATAAAAACACACCCTTGCCCAAGCGACAAAGGCGTGCTTTTAAAACAAAAAAATCCGCAGGCTTTTTCGTCTGCGGATAAAGATTTTTTAGCGTCTGTCGCCCATAATACGGAGCAAATTCAAAAACAGATTGATAAAGTCCATATAAAGCGAGAGTGCGCCGGCAACAGCCTTACGGGTTAAGGTATCTTCGCCGTCCGCAGACATATAAAGATTGCGAATAGCTTGAGTATCATAAGCGGTTAAGCCCACAAACACCGCAACCGAAATGTACGAAAGCGCAAAGTAAAGCCCCGAGCTTTTCAAAAAGATGTTGACAATGCTTGCGATAATAATGCCCCAAAGCCCCATAATCATAAAAGAGCCAAGGCCGGTTAAATCGCGCTTGGTGGTATAACCATAAAGGCTCATCGCGCCGAAAGTGCCTGCCGTAATCAAAAACACGCGCACCATGCTTGAGGCGGTGTATAAGAGCAAAATCGGCGTTAAGGAAGCGCCCATCAAAGCGCAAAACGCCCAAAACACACCTTGCACTTGAGTTGGTGTTCCACGCATAATAACCCAGTTAAAAACAAAAACCATAATTAACGGCGATAAAAACATCAACCACCCAAAGCCTGATAATGAAATGTTTTGTGTGGCGGCATCCGCGTTAAAAAACATATTTATCAAAGAGGTGTTGATAACAAGCCACGCGGCTAAAGCTGTAACGCACAAACCGCCGGCCATAAAGTTATAAACTTTAATCATAAAAGCGCGCAAACCTTCATCAACGTTGGTCTTGGAAGCGCTTGAAACATAAGATTTTGACTCCATTGCATTCTCCTTAAAAATGTTCTGATAAATAATATAGAGTTTTTTTTTATGAAAATCAATAAACTTATTTTATTGCCCACCAGGGCTGACGGCTTGCATAATAGCGTCATAGTTTTTTTGAAGTTCTTGTTGTTGATTTTTCAAATCAGTTTCTAGTTGGTCAAATTCAGGCAAATCGGGTTGTTTGAGCATTTTTTCTTCATCACTGAATGAAAAGCTCATAATAAAGAGCATACTAAAAACAAAAGCGGCGACAAACATCAAAAAATAACCAACCATTGTTTGTAAGGTGTTGCTCCAATCGGTTTGATAACCGCCTGAATAATATGTCCGGCGGAAAAAATAAACATAAAGCGCCGCAATAAAAAACATCAGCAGATAAAAATGATAATTTGTATATAGGGCGTGCAACTGCTCCTCGCTTAAAACGCCAACGGCAATAAACCCGAGCAAAATGCCCAAAAGAACCATTGGGTTAAAAATAATGCCGGTTGTAAAAAGTGCCAAAATACCTTTAATCATTGAATCCTCCTTTAAAGTTATTCAAATCATAAAAAGGTTAAGTAAAAAAAACTTTAAGCTTTTTGAAAATTTCGGACAGTTTGAACAAGTTTTTGCGCGGTTGTTTCCACCAAGGTGGCATCTTCGGCTTCAACCCTTATTTTAAGCACAGGCTCTGTACCCGATTTTCTAACAATAACCGAGCCGCGACCCTCAACTTGTGCCACAGCTTCAGAAATAGCTTTTTGAACGCTAGGCTGATTAAAAGTCTGATTGACTTGTTCCGGCGTTTCAAAACGAATGTTATGAATTTGACAAGGGCATTTTTCAAACAGCGGAAAAATTTTACTCATTTTTTTGCCGCTTTTCATTAAACCGTAGCAAATCACGAGTGCCGTTAAGAGCGCATCGCCCGTTTTGGCATAATCCGAAAGCACCATATGCCCCGATTCTTCGCCACCGACATTAACGCCGGTTTCTTTCATTTTTTCAATCACATAACGCTCGCCAACTGGCGTGCGATAAAAATCAAGCCCCAACGTTTTAAGATATTTTTCAAGCCCCAAATTAGACCAAATGGTAGCAACAGCGGCGTTGCCTTTTAAAAGGCCTTCCTGATGATAATATGTTGCCAAAAACGCAATAATCTGATCGCCGTCAAGACGCGTTCCATTTTCATCGGTAATAATAATGCGATCGCCGTCGCCGTCAACGGCAATGCCTAACTGCGCGTGACTATCCCGTACAACCTGCGCCATTTTTTCGGTATGTTGCGAGCCGCAATCCTGATTAATGTTGCGCCCATTCGGCGTATTGGCAAGGGTAATGATACCAGCACCCAAATTTTTAAAAACTTGCGGCATAATTTCATAAAACGCGCCATTTGCACAATCCAAAACCACGCGCAACCCCTTTAAAGCATCGGCATCAGGCGCGGTTGAAAGCGCGTTTTGAATATAATCGGCAACCGGAGATGTATCAGAAAAAATCCGCCCGATTCGTTCTGGCTCGGATTTAAAAACCGTGTCACTTAGTAATAGTTTTTCAATTTCAGCCGATTCGGAATCAGAAAATTTATCGCCTTCATAATTAATCAGTTTAATGCCGTTATCTTGATACGGATTATGCGAGGCGGTAATCATAAGCGACATATCCACGTTTAATTTATGTGTTTCAGCCGTTAAGAGCGGTGTTGGCACAACGCCCAAACAAACCACGTCAACCCCTTCTGAGGCAAAGCCTGCGGCAAGGGCGGCTTCAAGCATATCGCCTGAAAGACGCGTATCTTTGCCAATAGCGACGCGGCGCTTTTGGGTGCAGACAAGCCGACTTAAAACCTGCGCCAAACGAAAAACAAATTCGGCATTCATTGGGTAAGTATTTGCCACGCCACGCACGCCGTCTGTTCCAAAAAGTTTATTTGACATCGTTTTTCTCCTTAAGAAGCCTGTTGCAAAACCTCAGCCACAGGACGATAAGTTTTGCGATGTTCCGGACACACGCCGTATTTTAACAACCCCTCAATGTGTGCTTTTGTGCCGTAGCCGGCGTTTTTTTCAAACCCATAATAAGGGTATTGAAGGGCGAGTTTTGTCATCAGCCGATCACGATAAACTTTCGCCAGAATAGAGGCCGCCGCTACGGATAACGACTTGCCGTCGCCCCCGATAATGGTTTGCACCTGAGCGGGAAAATCAGCCGGTGCGCGGTTGCCGTCAATAAGGGCGAAATCGGGCTTTTGTGGCAAAGCTTCTAAAGCGCGGCGCATGGCCAAAAACGTGGCTTGCAAGATGTTAAGCCGATCAATTTCCGAGGCATCGGCAGAGCCAATTCCATAAAGCAAATGACCATTTTGCGCCTCGTCAAGTAAAAGGTTATAAAGTTTTTCGCGCTTTTTTTTAGAAAGTTTTTTAGAGTCGTTTAATTCTGAAAGAAGAACAGGATGACAATTTTTATTTAAAAAAACAACGGCGCCGGCAATAACGGGCCCTGCCCATGGACCGCGTCCGGCCTCGTCAATGCCGGCAACAAACCCCCGATATTGATTTTCAAAACTAAAATCAGGCATAAAATTGTCCTTTCAATTTTATGCTCAAGATACATTAAAATAAAAGTTGGCGCAAGTTTTATTTCTTAGTTGCGGACAATCGGCAAGCCCTCATAATCAGCTTCAATAATGCCGCCAATAACCACGGCAACGTTTTTATAGCCTTCTTTTTCAAACATTTGCGCGGCTTGTGACGAGCGTCCGCCTGATGAACAGATAATGTTGATTGTTTCGCCCTGCAAATGATGATCTTTAATAAAAATTTCAGGTTCTAAGGTTTTAAGAGGTTGAAAAATGTGCGGAAATGCCAGACTTTCTTTCTGATATTCGTCCTCATCACGCACATCTAAGATAACCGAATTTTGTGTTAAATCTTTAGGCTTAATAAAGCGCATTTCAACCTCCTTTGTTTTTTTAAGAAAATATAGTCTGAGTAAAAAAACATTTAAATCAAACCAAAGTATAAAAAAGCTTTTGGCTAGGAAGATATGAAATTTGATTGACTTTTACAAAGAAAGCGTTAAATTAAATTGTAAAGGAACAAAAATGAGCATGCAATCTCAAATAAATAAAGAGCTTAAAGCTTTTCAAAAGTTTATGTCAGAATATGCTTTTGAACCAAAAGAGATTATGACGCAAAACGACGTGCAAATGTGCGATAACATGCCGATATACGGCGATGACGGCAAAATAATCCCTGTTTGTGAAAAATGGCTAAACACCGGTTTTACAATTAGTAACGCGTCATCAAAAGTTCTTTCAAATTTATTTCCGTACAGTTTTGTTTTTAAATCACAAAAGCTTGAAAGTATTGAGGCGGGGATTCAAAGCCTTAAATTTCCTGATCCTGAAATGCAAAAATATGTTTTCAAATATTCGGGCATAACCGCGTTTCATGTGCAAGCAACCTCGGCTTATAATTGGAAAGAAACAGGCATTGTTTATTGGCAAGGGCAGGCGATAAATCGGTTCAGCAAGGAATATGATGATTTCATTGATGAGCTTTACATATCAGCGGCGCAAAATCCACTGTATAGAAGCGCGCTATTAAAGGTTGATAAGCCAATTATTCATTCTATTGGTAAAACCGATAAAACTGACACGCTTTTAACACGCTTTGAGCTTGAAAAACGCTTAAACGGCTTAAGCGCTTTTTATAAAGATTATACGCGGGAGCATAGCCGCCAATTGCAAGCAAACCTAAGCTGGCGGCCCATTTCAACCCCGAGCCCTATCAATCAGCTGAAAGACAAATCCAGATAAAATTATTGATTATTCAATTATACTTTGTTTGTGCTGAGCAAGCGGGCTTTGTCACGCTTCCAGTCGCGTTCTTTGATTGCCTCGCGCTTGTCATAAACTTTTTTACCATGCGCCAGTGCCACTTCAAGTTTGGCGCGTCCGTTTTGATCAAAAAACAACTTGATAGGAACAAGCGTTGCGCCTTTGCGGCTCAAGCCATTTATAATTTTAATAATCTCGCGTTTTTTAAGCAAAAGCTTGCGTTCTCTTTTTTCAGCATGACTTTCATAACCTTTGTTGGCATATTCGGCAATAAACATATTGCTCATAAAAATCTCGCCATTTTTTTCAATGCCATAAGCATCTTGAATATGCGCATGTCCCAAGCGCAAAGATTTGACTTCTGTCCCCAAAAGCTGAAGCCCCGCCACAAAAGTTTCTTCCAATATATAATCAAAGTGGGCACGGCGATTTTGCGCCACCAACCCACTTGAAATAAACTGTCCGGAATTTTTTTTCTTCGGACTCATTTTACTTGTTTAACCCATTCACGGCATGCAAAGGCGTAACAACGGCCTTAGCGCCATTATCAGCGCGGGGCGTATGAATGCAGTTGCCCTCAATATAAGCCCCTGGTTCAATAGCCAAAGACTTGTGCAACACATTGCCAACCATACGCGCGCTAGAGGCAATAAACATAACATCAGCCTCGGCGTGTCCGTTAAGTGAGCCGTAAATGCTCAAATTTTTGGCATAAACTTTGCCTTGAACTTGTCCATTTAAGCCAATAATCAGCTCCGTGCAATGAATATCGCCTTCAAGTTTGCCGTCAATTTGCAAAATATCAGCACTTAAGATATCGCCTTTGAGCTTGGTGCTGGCGCTGATAATGCTCGGCACGGGCGCTTGCGAACGGCGTTTAAATCTGTTCCATTTCAAAGTTAAAGCTCTTAGATAATTTTTCATGTAAAATCTCCTTATAATTGAGCCTGAATAAATGCCATCGGATCAACATTTACTCCGTTATAAATAACTTCGTAATGCAAGTGCGGACCAGTTGAACGCCCTGTTGAGCCAACTTCGGCAATTGCCTCGCCACGCTTGACTTGCTGACCTTTTTTAACATAAAACTTGTTCAAATGAGCATAACGGGTTTTAAAACCGTTGCCATGATCAATTTCAACCAAATTGCCAAAGCCTGACGCCCAACCGGCACGAATAACCTTGCCATTTGCCATGGTTTTGACGGAATTACCTTTATTGCTGGCTAAATCTACCCCTTTATGACGCGCCGACTTGCTGTTAAACGGATCAGAGCGCCGTCCAAAAGGCGAGCTTAGCCAATAACTCCAAACAGGTTTGCCAAGTGGCACAGACTTCATCATTTCGCGATAATAATCAACCGTATCAATCTGATTAAAGACCTCTTGCAGTTTTTGGCTGATTTTTTCATTATTCACCGCCGGAACATCGGGTTCAAAAGTGCCACCAGCGTTATTTTTCTTGCTGTTTGCCAAGGGGTTGAAATATTTGTTTTGGCGCTTGATAGATTTATTGATAGAAGAAATGGTATCTTTAATTTTGTTCATTTCTTGTTCAGAAAGTTTTTGAACGCGCGCTAAAATCTCCATTTCAGAGGTTTCAAGCTTTGAAAGGCTATCTTCAAGCATACTGATGCGCTCAATCAGCTCGCCACGTTCCGAAAGCGCGCGGTCGCGTTGCAACACGGCATCGCGCATGGTAAGTTTTTCCTCAACCTCTTCAGGGCTTACCCAATCTGTGGAGTCGGTAATTTGGCGAATCCGGTCTTCCATAACTTCCGCCTGCCTTTTATAGCGGTTTAGTTGCGATTCGTCTGCTAATTTATTTTCATCAATCAAATTAAACATAGAGCTGATGTTGCGGTGAATCGCCACAAAATCAGTCATCAAGTCAACATAAGCGCCGCGGGTTTGATTAAGCTCCCAGTCTTTGTACGAGATAATCTGCCCCGATTTATTGTACATGTAGTTGGAATAAGCACTCCAACCACCAATAAGCAACACCACAAACACCAAAAGAACCTGAAGCCGTGACGAAATGTTAAACACTTTCGCACGACCGCCGCTTCTAAAAATAATCTCTTTTTTAGAGAAAAACGGCTTTTTGGTTGCGTATTGAACCATTGAATTTTTTTTCAGTTTAATTTTGCGAACTTTGCGTATCATCAAAAAAACTCTTCAAAAAAAGCCTTTCAACTTTCAAAATTTAAAACACATACGGGGTATATTACTCAATTTGAAAAAAAAATCAAAACATTTTATTGAGTTACTAAACCTTCATCTAAAATAACAAATTCGTTTGGGTGCAACATATTAAGCACAATGTGTGCGCGCTCGTCCAACATATCTAAATCAAGGCTTTCAGATGATAAAAGGCGAACTTTGTCTTCCCATTGTTTTTTTTCAAAGTCGTATTTTTGCAAAACGTCTTGCGCTTTGCTGACTTCTTGCGTTAAAGCGAAGTAACGAATCAGCCCTCTTTCGCCTTTCACGGCATAAAAGCTGAAGTAAATAAAGGTCAAAATCACCACAAACAAAAAACCTGATGATGCCCTGAATTGACCGAAAAAGCGAATAAAACGACTCATTTTTAGCCTTTATTTTTTGTTATTTTGTTCCATATTTTATGCTGTGTTTCTTAATATTGATTTAAAAGACATAAAAATTTGGTGTTTGGAAAGCGAGATAACATTCCCCACAACGTCACTCTGACGACCGTAGGGAGGAAGAGTCCAGGACACCCCTCTCATCGTCACTCTGAGGCGAAGCCGAAGAGTCCAGGGCAACCAACCTTTCCGAATTGTCATGCTGAACTTGTTTCAGCATCTCATTAATAAGATCCCGAAACGAGTTCGGGATGACGATTCGGATGTATTGTTTCCACCTGGATTCTTCGGCGGTAAACCGCCTCAGAATGACATTTTTTATGGGGTTTCAAAATCACGATTTTTGAGAGTTTTAGGATAATGATGGAAAAAAGATTCCAAAAAAGTAAGAAAAACCAACTAAGAGCAGGCAAAATTAACTGTCTTAAAAAAACGTACCTTTAAATTAGAAAATTGTCAAGCTTTTTTTTCAAAAAAAATCAAGCACTTAATTTTTTAAAAATGCCCCAAAAAAATGCACAAAAAAAGGTACGTTTAAATGAGATGTTTTTATATGGAGAAAAGGCATGCCTATCATTATTTTTATACTTTTGATGTTGTTTAGTCCATTAACTTACGCTGAAACATGCGTCAACGATTATGGTGGAAACAATAGTTGCGTTGAAGGGCGCACATATGGAGAAACGGCGGGCGATTGCACTAAACTTGGCTATACTGCCACAAGTTGCAACGGCAAAGCATTCTTAAAATGCCCGTTTGATAAAACAAAGCTCCGTTGTATTGAAAAAAATCAGATTATTGAAAAAATAAATTGTGAGGAGCTAGGCTATTTAGCAACACAACCTTCATGTGATGAAAATGGTTTTATAATGACCTGCACTGAGGATGAAAAGACATTTTATAAATGCATAAACGCTATCTCTTACAACTGCCAAGAATATTTTTCGGCAAGCATGGTTACAATGAACAACAATTGGTGTAAAACAGCCGTTTCTTGCGATGAAAATAGTCGTAAACTTTGTGCAGAAATCAATACAACAACAACCGATACTTATAATAACCTTCAAGAAGATTTAAAAAATCTTCCACCGAATAAATTTTGAATAAAGGAGTAAATTAATGAAAAAGTTTTTTTTCTTATTTTTGCTGTTAGCCGCCATGCCTGCAATGGCAGATTTAACGTGTAAAACAACTGAAGGGTGCACCTCTTCCAACCCCGCTAAAGATTGCGAGGCTTTAGGCTATGATGCCAAAACAAGCCTTGATAAAGACTGCGAACACTCCTTGCAATGCCCTTTTAGTAAAGATTATGCTAAATGCGTGAAGTGGAAGGATCAAAAAATTGATTATGCTGAGGCATGTAAAGCTTTGGGGTTTGAAAATCAGCCTAGTTGTCCAGCTGCGTTATGGGAAAGATGTCCTTTTGAAGGGTATGGATATTATGCAAAATGTAAAAATCAAACATCTAGCTGTCAAGCCTTAGGCTTTGTAGAACAAGAAAGTTATATTGACATGGAGGATCACCTTACAAAATATTATCTTCCTTATTGCTGGGATCAGGTAAATTGCACTGACGACACCGGCATCCAACATTATGCCCTTTGTGTCAAAGGGGAATATATGCCCTTATGTTCATATTGGGAAGGAAAGGGAGGAAATTTATGTCCAGATGATGATAGCGAATCTGATTTTAATACTCGTGTTGTTAAGGTTAAAGGAGCGTGGAAACATAATGCATTTACAACTGCATTTATAACACCTCTTTTAAAAGGTGGAGTAAAATGCATCAAATGTGGTAGATGTTTGGATGATCTCTATTTTGTTGGCTACAATGATAAAGATAATATTTCTAAAGGTAACTTACTTGCCTTAAAAGAAGGTTTAGAAACTGATCGCTATACTATTGGTGATCATATAATAACTTATTGCTCTCAGTGCGGGGATACCAAAACCACTTCATTTAACATCACAGAGCAAGATAATGACGATAAACTTGATCTTGACTCTGTTTGCCGTACCCCCGATAATCCTGATCCTGTTGGTCCTGGTGGTGGCTCAGGTGGCGATTCGGGTGGTAGTGAAGGATCATACAGCTTGTGTAATTGTGATGTTAATGACTATGTTGATAAAAATGGTCATTGCCAAAAAAGTAGTAATGGTGCCATTGCACAAGTTTATTTCGTAACAACAGAGTTGAACCTTGTAGAATATGGTGGCAATAGTAGTTGTTCCATAGGTGAAGAAAATTGTTATGTAAAAGCTGCGGCATTAAGCACCACGACCGGAAACTATACGATAGATAATAGTCAATGTGTGGATGCTACAACAAAAACAGCCTTCTCAACTATTGAAGAGGTATATAGATCTTGGAGAAATAGTAGAGATGAGGATGAATTATATAATATGTTCTATACTACCAATAGTAAAGCCGGTCAGCTTAAGGGTAGCCTTTGGTACGGTGGTGGAAGACAGGTAAGCAGTTTTTCTGTAGAAAATGATCTTTCTGACTGGCATTGGTACATACCAACAATTTTGGAAATCTGGCTTTCAGGTAAAACTTCTCACCTTTCAGATACACCGGCAAAATCAAGTAATAGTTCTGGTTCTTGCGGGGTTTGGGCATCTGATGGCTTAGAAGGCTCAAATAACAAAGTATCAGGCCAATTTTATCCGCATGTGTTACTGTATCAAGGGTGCACTCCTAAGAACGGTACGCATATTAAGCCATAGATTACCTTAATAAAAGCACCTGAGCGAAAAGGAGGTAAATAAAGCTAGGTGCAAGCGTTTTGTGGATGAGGTTTCAAGCACATCAATGATCTCCTAAAAAATGATGTTACAGCATAAAAAGCCTCATCCACGAAAAAGGACAGTCCGCCACTCGCGGACTGTCTTTATTTTAACCTAAAAAACGGCTGAAAAATTCAGCCGTCTTTTTATTAAAGCATATCATCCATTGCCTTTTGAATATCGCTTAAAAACGCGCGATATAAAATTGGCTTTGGATAACTTATGAGGTTGGTTTTGCCCTCATGCGAATTGTAGTTGCATGAAAAGGCTTCAACTTTCAGCTCATCATCGTAGAAAAGTATCATCTCAATATTGAGATGATGACATTTTGCAAAAAGATGAAACTGAGCCTGCGCCACAAAGTACGCATCTTTGAGCAAGTGCCCACAAAGCAACTTGTGATCCAAAACCTCGTCATTGGTATAGACAACCTGCGAACCGTGCTTATATTTATAAACGATGTTGTTCTCGTTCATAAAAGTGCCGACTTCAATGTCATCTGCGCCAACTTTGTGACCAATTTCCGCACTGAAAAACTGTGCCGCCTCTGATTTTGATGCAAACAAATCCGCATGATAAATCTTTTTAATTGGCACAACAATCGGCGGACGTTTCAGATTTTTTGCGCCGGCGGCAACGCGTTCTTCATAAGCATTCAGATTTTCTGTTGCTTTGTGAACAGCCGCTAAAAACCGATTTCTTTTTTGGTTTTGCCAACTTTGATAAAGCGTTTCAATAATTTTCATAAGAATTTATTTTAGTGAATAATAATATTAAGTAACTTTATATTTTGTCACTTTTTGAAGTTTTGTCAAGCATTATTTGCGGCGTTCGTAAAGGACAATCGCCGCGGCGGTTGAAACATTGAGGCTTTCCACTTTTTCGCTTATTGGCAGGCGCACCGTGACATCACAATTTTCTTCAACCAAGCGCCGCATGCCCGAACCTTCACTTCCCATCACAAACGCCCATTTGCCGTTTTTATCCAAGCTTTCAAGCCCCGCTTTGGCGTAGCCGTCCATGCCGGCAATCCAAAATCCGTTCTTTTTCAAAATTTCTAAAGCCCGAGATAAATTCGTCACGCGCACAATAGGCATCAGCTCTAACGTGCCGGCGGCGGCTTTCGCCATTGCGCCACTTTCAACTGGCGCGTTTTTATCTTGCACCACAAGCGCCGCCGCGCCAAAAGCCGCGCATGAGCGAATAATCGCGCCAATGTTTTGCGGATCAGTTACCTGATCTAACACCAAAACTGTCGCTTGCGTTTGATTTTTAAGGCTTTCACAAAGCTCTTCTAACGACATATTCGCCAAAGGTTTGCAAAAAAGAGCAAAACCCTGATGAACCGAATCGGGTGGCAAAAGGCGCTCAATTTCTTTTTTATCGGCAACAACTACCGGCAAATTCGGAAAATCGCACCGGATTGTGGCGGCGTTTTCTGCCGTTACAACCAGCTTTTGAATTTGACGCGCCGGATTATGCAACGCCGCCAAAACCGCATGCCGTCCATAAAGAATAAGCGGCGCTTTGGTTGGCGCAAATGTATTGGGTTTGCTCATGAAATAACCTTTCTTAAAATTCCGCCGGCGTTTTGCAAAAGCTTTTCAGCCTCATCAGCGGTGCAATTTCTTTTGAGCATCACGCAGGCTTTTTTAACACTTTGCCCCGAGTCGTGTAAAGCGCGCGCCGCCGTTTGGGCATCAACGTCGCAAATTTCCGAAACAAACCGGATGCCGCGCTGAACAAGCTTTTCGTTTTTTAAGCGCACATCTATCATATAATTATGATAAGTTTTGCCGATTCTAATCATCGCGCCCGTAGAAAGCATATTCAAAACCATTTTTTGCGCCGTGCCAGATTTCATTCGTGACGAACCTGTCACAACTTCCGGCCCAACTTCCGTGCAAATAAAAATATGGGCAAATTCTTTCATTTTTGCTTCAGGGTTTGAGCTTATGCCTATTGTTACGCACCCCAAAGCTTGCGCTTTTTGCATAACCGCTAACACATACGCCGGATTACCCGAAGCCGAAATTCCAACAATAACATCGCCTTTTTGGGGCTTGAAATCCGCTAAATCAGACAAGCCAAACGTGGCGTTATCTTCCGAGTTTTCCACCGAATAACGCAAAGCCTTGTCGCCACCCGCGATATAACCCGAAACCATACCATGCTCCACCCCAAACGTCGGCCAACATTCGGAGGCATCTAAAACACCCAAACGACCGCTTGTCCCCGCGCCAAAATAAGCTAGTCTGCCGCCTTTTTGAAAAGATTGCGCTATTGTCTCAATCGCCTCTGCAATTGGTTGGAGCTGTTTTTCAATTACAAAAGCCACTTTTTGATCTTCCGCATTTATGAGGCGCGCAATTTCAAAAGAATCCTTTAAATCTATATCCGCGGTTAAAGGGTTGTTTTTCTCGGTTAAAATAAGCTTGTTCATCAAAAAACTCCACTTTGTTGAAAATAAACTATGCAAAATTATTTAAGATTTCATAAAAAAATATTGACAAGTCCGAAAAAATAAGGTTATTTGCATTGAAGAAGGCAAAAAGATTTGTTCTTTTCCCGTCTTACTTAAAAACGGAGGGGTGGCAGAGCGGTCAAATGCAACGGACTGTAAATCCGTCGACTTTCGTCTACGATGGTTCGAATCCATCCCCCTCCACCAGTTGGTTTTGTTCTGATGTGAAGTTTGCGGGTGTAGCTCAATGGTAGAGCAGAAGCCTTCCAAGCTTATGACGGGGGTTCGATTCCCCTCACCCGCTCCAAGTTCTTCATATCGGAAAATGGCTTAACCTTTTTAAAGAGGATATTTATACTATGGCAAAAGAGAAATTTGAGCGGACAAAGCCGCACTGCAACATTGGGACGATCGGTCACGTGGACCACGGCAAGACAACGTTGACAGCGGCAATTACAAAAGTATTGGCGGAGCAAGGTGGGGCAAGCTTTACAGCTTATGACCAAATTGATAAAGCGCCAGAAGAAAAAGCGCGTGGTATTACCATTTCAACCTCGCACGTTGAATATGAAACAGCCAACCGTCACTATGCGCACGTTGACTGCCCTGG